>NZ_JBAWSW010000047.1:0-17201 GCF_037104745.1 Bacillus sp. FJAT-53060 | reverse complement strand
ATCTTCAGGCACTAATTCATCTAAAGCCACTACTTCTAATTGATTTCTTCTCTCTTCTTCACGTTTCGATAACATGTTCATCCCCCGCAGAATTGTGTTATTACCCTTATTATACAAAAAAGCTTGTCCCCAATGGGGACAGGCTTTCTTATTTCACCCACAATTTATAGATGCTTTGTGTTCCGCTGTTTTCTTCGCCTTCTTCACGAAGCTTTTCATAAAGAAACTTCGCAAGTGACAAGCCCGGCATCTCTTCTCCCATCAGCTCAGCTTCTTCAAGCGCAATGCCCATATCTTTAATAAAATGTTTCACATAAAATCCTGGCTCGAAATCACCTTTCAGCATTCGTGGTGCAAGGTTTGACAAGGACCAGCTTCCTGCAGCACCTGTTGTGATGCTTTTGAGCACCTGCTCTGGATCAAGACCTGATTTTGTTGCGTAGGCCATTGCCTCTGCGACACCTACCATGCCTGCAGCGATGGCAATTTGGTTACACATTTTAGTATGCTGACCGCTTCCTGCAGGCCCTTGATATTGAATGTTTTCGCCCATTTGATGAAATAACGGCAGGCAAGCTTCATAGGCTGCTTTTTCTCCACCAATCATAATTGCCAGCGTTCCGTTTTTTGCCCCTACGTCTCCGCCAGATACCGGCGCATCTAACGCAAATAGTCCTCTTTCCTTCGCCTTCATTTCAATCTCTTTTGCAAGCTGAGGCTTCGATGTTGTCATATCAATGAGATATGTACCTCGCGCAGCATGTGTCACGAGCCCTTCTTCTCCTAAATAGATCTTTTCCACATCTGATGGATATCCAACCATTGTGATGACGGCGTCCGCATCTTTTGCCATATCCTTCAATGTCGATTTCCACGAAGCGCCTTTTTCAATCAATGCGTCTGCCTTTGCTTTTGTTCTTGTATAAATGAGAACCTCATATCCTGCAGCCATTAAATGTCCTGCCAAACTTTTTCCCATTACACCGATTCCAATAAAACCAACTGTTTTGATTTTTACCATCACGTGTTCCTCCTGAAAGAGACTTTGTATGAATCCACCATCATTCACAAGTGTTTGACCTGTCATATATGTATTGGCTTCATAAAAGAAAAGCCGCATATGTAGCAAATTCTTCGGGCTGTCCGTACCGGCCAAGCGGGATAGCTCGTTCCCAATCTTGATCCGTTTAGGTAGCGAACGTTCCTTTTAGGACCGCCTGTATTGTTCATAAGAATGTGAAGACGATTTTACTCACCAGCAGCCGTATCCAAAAGCTCCTTGGTTTGCGCATTAGACACATCACATACTTGAAGGTCAGCTGACCTTTTACGAGCGGGGAAAATTCTTTGACCTTTTCTTTTAGCGAATACTCATGTCTCCCTGAGAGCGTCACGTCTGCTCCCTCTTTTGCTAGAGAAAAGGAAATCGCTTTTCCAATTCCCTGACTGCTTGCTGCAACCAATGCTTTTTTTCAAAATAGATTGACATCCATGTCAACACCCCCTAGCTCTTATTTTATCATACAAAAAGAACCTTGCTCACGTTGCAAGGTTCCTTCACTCTCTATTATAGCTTAAACCGGTCAACCGCCTGACGTAATGCCTCGCTTGATTCGTTTAGCATTTCGGTCGAAGTTTTCGTTCTTTCTAAAGCTTGCACTTGTTCGTCTGTAGAAGCATGCACTTCCTCAGCTGAAGCCGCAGATTCTTCTGAAATTGCAGCAATGCTTTGAATGGAATCATTCATTTTCTGCTGTTCTTCTGTCATTTCATTGATCTGTGAATGAATGCTATCAATGGAGCCGACAAGCGCCTGCATTTCCATTGTGATGCTGTTTAGTGCCTCACCTGTTGCATTGATGGCTTCACCTTGTTCCTCATTCATTTTACTTGCTGCTGTCATCGCTTCTGCTGCCTTCTTTGATTCATCTTGAATGAGTTTCACGGTTTCACTAATGTGTTTAGTTGATTGCACAGATTGTTCAGCCAGCTTTCTTACTTCTTCTGCGACAACAGCGAAGCCTCTTCCGCTTTCTCCCGCTCTCGCTGCTTCAATGCTGGCATTTAGTGCAAGTAAGTTCGTTTGGTCAGAGATTTCAGAGATTGCCGTCACGACGTTTTCAATATTTTTCGTTTTATGCTCAAGGTCAAGCAGCATTTGCTCTACCTTCTTCGATTCTTCACTTGCTTGTGTCGATTTTTGGACGAGCTGACCAAGAGCATCAAGTCCTCTATAGCTTGCATCTTCAGATGATTTTGAGTTGGTTTGCATTTGCGAGGCAAGCTCAACCATATGACGAACTTTTTCATACAAATGCTCTGATTTCTCATTAATGGTTTCAACCTCTGATGCCTGCTTAGACGCCCCTGTAGCTACCTCTTGAATGGCAGTTGCAATCTGTTCGCTAGATAGCAAGGTCTCGTTTGAAATTTGCGTCACTTCATCAGTTGATTTCACAACCTGATCTGAAGCACCTTTCACTTTTTCGATTAACTCTCTGATGCCCTCTGTCATCTGATTAAAGCTTTTCGTGAGGAAACCTATTTCATCCTTGGACTTCGTTTCAAGTGAGCTGGTTAAATCGCCTTCAGACACTTTACGAACATGCTCTACTAAACGTTGGATTGGTGTTGTAATGCTTCTTGCTAATAAAAAGCTTAGAATCATGGCAAGTACAATGACAATGACAGATATGATGATACTTGTCTGATTCATTTGTTCAGTGATCCAAAGCAATTTCTTTTTCTCGAAGCTAACCCCTATCGTTAAATTCCCTTCTTTCATTTTAGAAATGACAGTCAGCTCTTTGTCATCATCAATACCAGAATTGTCGATCGCTTTTTTCAAAGAAGCTACTTTTGATATATTTTTTCCTTGATGAGTTGGATGTGCCAAAATAGTTCCTGTACCATCAACTAAGAAAGCGGTGCCCATATAAGGAATCTTTTGTTCCTTTATATAGGATTGAATGGAGGACAGCTTCAAATCAAGTCCAGCGACCCCAACGACTTTTCCATTATGAACTATCGCCTTAGTCGCTGAGACGACCATTTCATTCGTTGCTTTATCGATATATGGGTCTGTCCACAAGACCTCATCAGGCTTTTCAGCCGATTGAATAAACCAATCTCGTTTCGATGGATCATACCCTTCGCCAAAATCAGACTCTGGGAAAGCGAACATTTTGCCGGCACTTGTTCCAATATAGGCAAGCGAGATAAGTTCATCCTGCTCCTGCAAACCTTTTAGTTCATCGCTTTCAAGTGCCAATGTTTGTTTTGTTTGTTTTTGTACAAAATCTTCAGTAAGTGTACTTGTTGCCAGTTTGTTAATTGTATTGCTGTAATTATCAAGCTTTAGTGCAATGATGTCTCTCATGCTTTCTACCATTGCTGTTGTGGTTGTTTTCGCATTTCGTTCAATGAGTGGTCTTAATACTATGTTGGAACTAACTTGATCCGCTACGACAGTTAAAATTAAAATAACTGAGATAAATACAGCGATCTTCATTTGAAGTTTCTTAAACATCTCATCACCCCTACATCCTACTTTCGTCTTATATATCGGTAAAATTGGTACCTTTTCAATAGTTGCAAGAAATTTAAATAGAAAAAACAAGCCACAAAGGCTTGTTTTAAGTAAAATATTCAATTTTTGCAGACGTAAAGTACTGATTGATATATGATTCTAACGTCTGTCTTAGTTCTTGTTCCTCATCTTTTTTATAGATATATTTACCAATTCCATATCGACCCCACTTGTATCTTCTTTTTTCTTCATCTAATTCTAATTTTGTTTTCGGGTAGTTTTTTTGGATGACACGCTTCGCTGGTTTTGTAAAACGGTGCTGAATCATTTCAAAGGTGATATCCTGTCTCACATCTTCAGGAAGAGCTGCATCGAGCTTTTCAAAAAGCACTTTATATCCCCCTTGCCAGCCTTCATGAAGATATATTGGGGCAATAATAAAGCCAAGTGGATAGCCTGCTTTGGCTACCTTTTCAGCCGCTTTAATCCGCTGATCGAGCGGTGATGTTCCTGGTTCGAAATATTTAATGACATAATCGGCATTAATACTAAAGCGGAACCTTGTTCGTCCGTTATGTTTTGCATCTAATAGATGATCGACATGATGAAATTTTGTGACGAAGCGAAGCTTGCCAAGATCGGACTGTCCGAAGTATTCAATCGCTCGTTTGAGTATATGTGTCAAATGGTCAATCCCTACGATGTCGGAGGTACACGAGGCTTCAAATCTTGTGATATCCGGCGCACGCTCATTCATGTATTGCTCTGCCTGATCTAATATTTCTTCTACATTGACATATGTTCGAATGTACGGCTTACTTCCCATAGTCGTTTGTAGGTAGCAATAATGACAATGCCCCATGCATCCTGTCGCAAACGGAATCGCATACTCTGCAGATGGTTTAGACGAATCAAACTTCAATGTTTGCCTTACACCAATGACAAGCGTTGATTTCGCATTACGATACTTTTGCAAGTCATTTTTCCCTGGGATATTTCTCACCTGGTTATGTGAAGTCGTTTCTCTTATTTCAATTCCCATATCTTCGAACTTTTCCTTCAGCTCTTGTCCTAATGGGTACTCTAACGCACGAGGTTCAATGTAAACAAGCTGGGGGACGAAAGGCTTGATCATATTTAGCACATCCTTACCTTTAAGGTTTCCCTTACTTTAACCGCTCAGGATGGCTTTTATCCTTTCTAATATCTCCCTTATTCAAATAGATCTTGATACAGGGCTTCAGCTTCTTCGTAAGTTGGAAATATGGCATCATCAGGTGCTAATGGATGATATGTTTCAAGTAAAAATAGCGCAAGCTCTTGATCATTGTATGGATGTGAAACGATTTCTGCTTCTTTAATTTGTGCTACATTTGCTGCATGTGGATTTCGATAAATCACATATACTTGATCACCTGGCTTATAGTCTGAAAAAAGCAATCTGGTCACCTCCATTTTTTATTATAGAATGCCCTTCTCTTCGCTCGATATGACTTATTATGATAAAATTCGACAAAAAAACCAGACAGTGTAACCTGCCTGGTTTGATTCACCGAGTTTTTTAAAACGTTTTCTTGACGAATTCAACAACTTCTTCTGTTGTACTAAGTGATAAAATATGCTCTTTAAATGATGCAGCTTCTTCCTTGGAAAGCTTGCTTAGCTGCGTTCTTGCTGGAAGAATGGAAGTTGCACTCATTGAAAATTCATCTAATCCTAATCCAAGTAGAAGTGGGATTGCGATTTCATCTCCTGCCATTTCACCGCACATACCAACCCATTTGCCTTCTTTATGCGCTGCTTCAATGACAAGCGTAATAAGGCGTAAAATAGCTGGATTGTATGGCTGATAAAGATAAGACACTCGTTCGTTCATTCGATCAGCAGCCATTGTGTATTGAATCAAATCATTTGTTCCAATACTGAAGAAATCTACTTCTTTTGCAAATTGGTCTGCGATGACAGCAGTTGATGGAATTTCCACCATCATTCCGATTTCAATGGAATCAGAAACGACTGTACCAGCGGCAACCAATGCTTCTTTTTCTTCAAGTAAAATGGCTTTTGCTTCTCTAAACTCTGATAACGTCGCGATCATAGGGAACATGATTTTCAAGTTTCCATATGTACTTGCACGAAGTAACGCGCGTAGTTGTGTTCTGAAAATCTCCTGCTCTTCTAGGCAAAGGCGGATCGCTCTATAGCCAAGGAACGGGTTCATTTCTTTTGGAAGCTGCAAGTAAGGAAGTTCTTTATCGCCACCAATATCAAGTGTGC
The DNA here is from genome assembly GCF_037104745.1 of Bacillus sp. FJAT-53060. Classification (NCBI taxonomy): domain Bacteria; kingdom Bacillati; phylum Bacillota; class Bacilli; order Caryophanales; family Bacillaceae; genus Bacillus; species Bacillus sp. FJAT-53060. Next base: position 11,395 of record NZ_JBAWSW010000047.1, on the reverse strand, counting down.
GGACAACAACTGCTTTCCCTTCCATCTTCTCTAGAACCGTTTTATACGCATCGAACTGCTCTTCTTCTGTAGGAAGCTGATCTCTGCCCATGTATAAAAATTCAGTACGGTACAATCCGACTGCTTCGCCGCCATTTTCAAGTACACCTTTTACATCTTCAGGTGTTCCGATATTTGCCGCTAGCTCTACGTGAACGCCGTCTTTTGTGACCGTTGGCTGGTCAACCAGTTTCGCCCATTCCGCTTTTTGAGCTAAGTAGTCTTCATGCTTTTTTTGATACGCTTTCACTTCATCTTCAGAAGGCTGAATGATGACGTCTCCGCTAATACCATCAACAATGATGACATCATCATTTTTCACCGTTTTTGTCGCTTCTTTTGTTCCAACAACTGCTGGAATCTCCATAGATCTTGCCATGATGGCTGAGTGAGAAGTACGTCCGCCAATATCTGTCGCAAAACCTTTAACAAATTGTCTGTTCAGCTGAGCAGTATCAGAAGGTGTTAAATCTTCAGCAATGATGATCACTTCTTCAGAAATCATGCTTGGATTTGGAATGTCAACGCCTAGCAAATGTCCAGTTACACGTTTTGTTACGTCGCGAATATCCGCTGCACGTTCCTTCATGTATTCATTGTCCATTGCTTCGAACATTTTGACAAACATCGTCGCTGTTTCTTTTAAAGCAAATTCAGCATTTACTTTATCAGATTTGATTTTGTCCTTTACTGGGTTTAGCAGCTCTGGATCACTTAACACAAGAAGGTGTGCAGAAAAGATATCTGCTTTGTCTTGGCCAAGCTCTTTTAGCGCATGTTCTTTAATTGCTTCAAGTTCTTGTTTAGAAACATGAATTGCTTCTTCAAAACGCTTCACTTCTGTCTCTGGATCATTGATGTCTTTTTGGTGAACAGTTAAATCTGGTTCTTCCAGACGATATGCTTTTGCAATCGCAACGCCTGCTGAAGCACCGATTCCTTTCAGTTGTTGCATTACTCGCCTAGGCCTTCACTTTTCATTGTGTCTTTTAAAGCTGCAAGTGCATCATTTTCATCAGAACCAGAAGTAGAAATCGTGATCGAAGCACCTTTCGCAATTCCTAGAGACATTACACCCATAATAGATTTCAGGTTCACTGTTTTACCATTATATTCTAAGTTAATATCAGCATCATATTTACTAGCAGTTTGAACAAGAACTGTTGCAGGACGTGCGTGAATTCCAGAATCTGCAGTTACTTTGAATGTTTGTTGAGCCATTTTAATCAATCTCCTTTTTATACAATTAATACATCCACAAAATATTATATCATATTGCCGTGCTTGTCATCTAACAAGAACGGCAGTTATGAAAATTATTTTGAAATTTTCATGATGTTTTCTTGACCAGCTTTAATTTCACCGGATTCTTGAAGGTCAATAAATTGTCCTTCACTTAAGTTTGTAAATACAATTGGTGTCATCAAAGATGGTACTTCAGACTTAATTTTATCAATATCAACTTCTAAGAGCTTTTGACCGATTTTTACTTGATCTCCCTCTTGTACGAATGCTTCAAATCCTTCACCTTTTAGGCTGACCGTATCAATACCGAAGTGAATCAAAATTTCAAGTCCATTTTCAGATTGTAGGCCAATCGCGTGTTTCGTTGGGAAAACATTTAATATTTTCCCTTTCACTGGTGATATCACCATTCCATCTTTTGGCAAGATGGCGAAACCGTCACCCATCATTTTCCCTGAGAATACTTGATCTGGTACATCCGTAATTGGATACAGCTCCCCTGTAATTGGTGAAGAAAAGATTTCCTCTTGCTCATTTTGAAGCGGCTTTGCAATCACTTCTTCGACCTGCTGGCTAACTTCTTCTTTTGCGGAAGGGTCTTTAGCTAGACGAGACATGCGGCCTGCAATGATGTCTTGCATTTGTGTTTTTAAATTATCAGAGAGCGGGCCGAAGATTGCCTGAATGTTGTTCCCTACTTCAAGAACACCTGAAGCGCCAAGCTTTTTCAAACGGTCTTTGTCCACTTTTTTCTGATCATTCACAGTGACACGCAAACGCGTAATACAAGCATCTAGGTGTTTAATGTTTTCTTGATCACCCATCGCTTCAAGGATTTCATACGGCAAGTCATCACCTTTTTCAGACTTAGCTCCACTTGCACCATCTGTCGCTTCATCCTCACGACCTGGCGTTTTCAGATTAAATTTGCGAATTGCAAATCTAAAGCCGAAGTAATAAATGACAGCAAGTAAGAGACCTACTGGAATCACAAGCCACCAAGCCGTCCTGTTTGGCAAGATACCAAATAAGAAAAAGTCGATTAACCCTCCTGAGAAGGTCATCCCGATTTTCACGTTTAGAATATCCATTATCATAAAGGATATTCCGGCAAATACGCAATGAATCGCAAATAATAATGGTGCAACGAACAAGAATGAAAATTCAAGCGGTTCTGTAATCCCTGTTAAGAAAGATGTGAGTGCGGCTGAGCCCATAATTCCAGCTACAAGCTTTTTATTCTTTGGTTTCGCTTCATGGTAAATCGCAAGTGCTGCTGCTGGAAGTCCAAACATCATGAACGGATATTTTCCTGTCATGAATGTTCCGGCTGTCAGCTGGACACCATCTTTGATTTGTGCCATGAAGATACGCTGGTCACCACGTACCAGCTCTCCTGATAAGCTCTTATAGCTAAAGAATTCATACCAGAATGGCGAGTAGAAAATATGGTGCAGACCAAATGGAATTAGTGAACGTTCAATCACACCGAATACAAAGGCAGCAAGCGGCTCATTCGCTGCAAGCAGTCCTGTTGAAAAAGAGTTCAGTGCACTTTGGATTGGCGGCCAAATGATCAGCATCAAAAGGCCTAAAATAAGTGCTGAAATGGATGTGACGATTGGAACAAAACGTTTACCAGCAAAGAAACCGAGATATTGTGGGAGCTCAATTTTGTAAAATTTATTATACATATAAGCTGCTAAAACCCCAACAATGATCCCACCAAAAACGCCGGTAGACAAGGTCGGAATGCCGAGCATGTTGATATACTCTGGATGACTTTCCTTGAAAAATTGAGCCAATTTCACAGAATCTGAAGGGATCGATCCATTTGCCACTAAAACGGCACTCATGGCAACGTTCATGACAAGATAACCGATAATTGCGGCAATCCCTGCCACACCGTCTCCATTGGCAAGACCGATCGCAACCCCTACGGCAAATAAGAGCGGAAGATTCGAGAAGACAATGTTCCCTGCATTTTCCATAACACTTGCAACAAGCTGAATTGTATCATTGCTTAAAAATTGAGCTACATCAATTAGTTGCGGATTTTGCATCGCATTTCCAAGTGCTAATAAAATACCAGCAGCAGGAAGGATGGCAACTGGAAGCATAAGTGCTCGTCCAATTTTTTGCAACACACCAAAAAGTGATTTAAACACTGGTTGAACCTCCTTTTGTTTTCGCTTACAACATACATTTTCAATCCCTGACGTACATTTCATAATTAACCATTTACATTTCCACTTCACTTTCAAACACAAAAAAGGCATGGTGATATTGCGCAAATAACAGGATCTTATCCTGTATTTACCTTAAGTCACTCATGCCTGATCGAATCAGTTACACGTTTCAATGGAAACTATGAAATTTTATTAGTCAATCTGTACAGGTGAAGAGTGAGATAAACAGCTTCAGCATCATGTACAGGTTTTTTCAATGCATGTTGCATTATTTTGATCATTTTCCAAGCAGTATTGTAGCATAGCGGATATTCATTTTTCAATAGATGAAACAGCTTTTCTGGCTCCTCTATTGATTCTTCCCTTTTAATACGCTCGATAGAAAACGTAATATGGCGTAATAAACGTAAATAATGAATACTTTCTCTGTCTACCTTCATATGAAATGAATCTTCTATGACTTGGACCATTTGAGTGATGAGCTGCGAATGACGATTCACCTCAGATAGAGGCCGATTCGTTAAAGCTGAATGAATGTGGAGAGCGATAAAGCCAATCTCCCCTTCTGGAAGCTTTGTTTCGATATCCGGCCGCTCGTTAATCAGTTCAACGACTTCCTTTGCGACCTCGTATTCTTTCGGGTATAACGACTTTGTCTCAAACATAAAAGGATTGGTGATATCATAGCCTTGTTGTACTCGCTTAAAGCTAAAGGCAATATGATCGGTCAGTGCAATATGAATATACTCATTCAAGCGATGTCCCAATTTTTCTCGTATATGATAAATGACGTCATTGGCAAGCTCGATCATGTTCTCATCAATGTGATGAAGCAACTGTTTATATTCAGTTTGTTCTTTCGTGTTTTTTAACACAAACATCTTTTCAAATGACGCTTGATCGAGAACATCACCCGATTTTTTTACAAAGCCGATCCCTTTTCCAATCAAAACCACTTCTTCATAAGAAGGGTGTCTTGCAATGATGACATTATTATTTAACGCTTTATCAACGGTGAAGGATTCCATGAACATCCCCACCTCCTTCTTATTCAATCCCTCTTATCGTACAAAACAGATGAAACGTGCGTCAACGATTGTTTTTTAAAACGGTGGTTGTTCGCTCGATAAGGCGAAAAGGCAGCACTCTTTTTTCTGGCGCTTCTCCCTTTAATGCCCGATAAAACAAGTCGAAAGCTTCCTGACCCATTTGTTTGATTGGTATTTCAATGCTAGAAATCCCTAGAGCCTCACTCAATTGTTCGTTTTGAAAGCCGAGTATGGCTGGTGATTCCCCTACTTTTATGTGGTGACGCTGTGCTTCTAATAAAAAGCCTGCAGATACGTCGTCATTTGTGATCAGTAATGCTGTGGGACGATTTTTCATCCCCTGCCATTCTGTAAATAATTGCTTTCCATCAAAAAGTGTCAGCTTTCCTTCGATGATCCACTCCTCATCAATGTCCTGCCCGAGCGATCGCATCATTTCTTGATAAGCCTGAAGGCGCGTTTGGCTATTCGCTCCTTCTGTTCTGGCAAGAACGATCGCAATTCGCTGATGACCGCATGACGCTAAATGATCAAGCCCTTCTTTAAATGCTTGATCATGCGCAATAGATACTGCAGAACATTCATCATGTGCCGTAGGATGACAAAAAATAACTGGTCCAAAATCTTGCCACTTGAGAATGTCTCGATCACTTAACGCATTTGAGCAAAAGATTAACCCGTCAACACGCCGCTCTTTTAAACTCATCAAGGCTTCTTTTTCTTTTAATGGATCATAAACCGTTTGAAACAAAGCAAAGTGCATACCGCTCGCCTGTGCTTTCTCAGCAATACCTGTGACAATTCCGCTGAAATAGGAGTGATCAATCGTTGGGAGAACGATCCCGAGCATATTCGAATAGCCCTTAGCTAAATGCACTGCGTGGATATTCCTTGTATATTTAAGCTCTTTCATCGCATTCAGAACTCGTTCTCGTTTTTCATCTTTGACATAAGGATGATGATTCATCACACGTGAGACGGTTGTTACAGAAACGCCCGCTCTTTTCGCAATCTCCCTTATGTTTGGCATTTTTTCTCCTACTTTCTCTTGATATGATAAGCGTTTCATACTTTAAGATGTATATGAGCTGAACAAATCACTGGATGGAAAGGGGAATTCAAGATGGGTATCATCATATGGATCATATTATGTATGGCTGTTTTGTTTTCTGCTCGCTTCGCATTACATCCTTTAGGAAAAGAACATAAAATCAAACCGTTTCAATCAATTGATGATTTTTTTGTTGATAAGGATAGGCAAGAGTGACAAAAAATCACGATGACATTTCCATATTTCGGATGTTCATCGTGATTTTTTTTAATGGATGATCGTCAGCTCTTTTGGATAATTGGTTAAGGTGACTGGACCATCTGCTGTAATGAGAACATCATCTTCAATTCTAACCCCGCCGACTCCTGGTACATAAATACCCGGCTCAATCGTATAGACCATACCTTCCTGCAGAAGGTCGTCATTGGCTTGGCTCATGGAAGGAAATTCATGAACAGAGACTCCTAATCCATGTCCAAGGCGGTGCGGGAAATATTCTCCATATCCCGCTTCTGTGATCAGCCCTCTTGCCTTTAAGTCAAGGTCACCGATTCTCACACCTGGCTGACTCATTTCAAGTGCGGCCATTTCTGCTTTTAATACGGTGTGATAAATGTCCTTTTGCTTTTCAGATGCTTCTTGGAAGATAAACGTTCTCGTAATATCTGAACAATATCCATCCACAATGACGCCAAGGTCAAATAATACAAAATCGCCTTTTTTTAAGGCTGTCTGTCCTGGATTCCCATGAGGTTCGCCTGATTTTTCACCAAAAAGAACCATTGTTGAAAAGGACATGCCTTGGATACCTTTTTTCTTTAGTTCATATTCAATGAAAGCGAGCACTTCTGTTTCTGTGATCCCTTCTTTTAAGGCGTTGACCCCAATGTTTACACCTTTATCAGCCAATTGAGCGGCTTTTTTCAGTGTCGCTATTTCAGCTTCGTCCTTAATCAGTCTTAGCTGGTTTAGTTCCTCTTCTGCCCGGACGAATGTTTCTGCACCCGTGACAGCGTGTAGCTGCTCTGCTCGTTGCAGTGGAATTGATTCTTTTTCAATCGCAAGACGAGTCGCTCGTATACCTCGTTTTTCTATCGCTGACTGAATGAATTCAAATGGGTTTTCATGGTCTTCATACCCAATGATATCGCCCGACCATCCAGCATTCTTCGCCTGCTCTACTTCCATCTTAGGCAAAATAAAAAATGGATCTGCTTCCTGAAAAACAAACAGCCCCATGACTCTTTCGTGCGGCTCTGTGAAGTATCCTGATAGATAAAACACATTTTCCTTTGTATGTATAAATGCACCTTGAATGTCTTTTTTCTGAAGCCAAGAAGACAAGTTTTTCATTCGGTTCATCGTATCCTCCTCACACGGTTTTACTACTGATCTATTGTATCAGTTTTTGCTGCATTTCGCACAAAAGCGCACTGACTTCATGTCAGTGCACCATGATGAGTTGCTTAAGATGCACGAAGCAGACGCAGCCCATTTAAAATAACCAAAATCGTACTTCCTTCATGCCCAATAACACCCAAAGGCAAATCAAGGACTTGTGAGAAATTCGCACAAATTAAGAGGCAAATTACAGTTAATGAAAAGATAATGTTTTGTTTAATGATTCTATTCATCTTTCTTGAAAGGCGGATCATCTTTGTCAGGTTATTTAAGTTGTTCTTCATTAAAATAAGATCCGCTGTTTCTAGGGCAACGTCTGTGCCCCCGCCCATCGCAACCCCAACATCTGCTGTGGCAAGTGCAGGTGCATCATTTATTCCGTCACCTACCATAATAATAGAATCACCTTGTTTTTTTAGTTTGTTGACTTCGTTTACCTTTTCATCTGGAAGGCATTCAGCAACCACGGTTTGGATGCCGGCTTCTTCTGCAATGGCTTCAGCTGTTTTTTTCTGGTCTCCTGTCAGCATAACAGTTTGGATGCCTAAATCATTCAGTTCTTGAATCATTTTTTTGGCTTCTGGCCTTATTTGATCCTTAAGACCAAGACACCCAACGACCTCTTTGTCCTTTTGAACATACACCACTGTATATCCTTTTAATGAAAGATCGTCACCAATTTCTTCAATCTCACGGTCCATTGAAGCCTTTCCTGCAAAATCCTTCTTCCCAATACGCCATGTTTCTCCATTCAATTGTGCTTTTACACCAAAACCAGAGGTTTCTTCAATGGTTACATGTGCTGATTGTTCCACTTGATGCTCTTTTGCCATATCAGAAATCGCTTTAGCCAATGGGTGGTTGGATTGACTTTCAATTTGATAGAGCGTCTGATAAAAAGCAGGTTCATCTTGTCCTTTTGCTATCACAACTTTTTCTACAGCTGGTTTCCCGCTTGTAATTGTGCCCGTTTTATCAAATGCGATCATCGTGCTTGTGCCGAGCTTTTCTAAAAAGACGCTTCCTTTCACAAGCATACCGTTTCTTGCGCCGTTTGAGATAAGTGAAAGAGCTGCTGGCATAATGGATGCCACAAGTGCACAAGGTGATGCGACGACCATAAACACCATTGCCCGGTAGAAGGTTTCACTCATGCTCCAGCCGAGTACAAAATGAGGAAGAAACATTAAAATAGCTACGGTGATTAATACACCTTTTACGTATGCTCCTTCAAATTTTTCGATAAATGCTTGGCTCGGCGAAACACTTTCTTGCGCTGATTCAACAAGCTTAATAATTTTATGGAAAAGCGTTTCTTCATTATGTTTCGTTACTTTTACTGTTAACGAACCATTTAAGTTGACAGTTCCTGCAAACACATCTTCCCCTTGCCCTTTTTCCTGAGGAACAGATTCACCAGTGAGTGCAGATTCGTCCACACTTGTTTTTCCGCTTAAGATTACACCATCAGCCGCAATACGTTCTCCAGCTTTGATCATAATACGATCGCCTGGCGTTAATGATGAAGAGGAGATTCGAATGGTTGTGCCATCTTCCTCAATTAAAGTGGCTTCATCCGGGGCGATACTCATTAAGGCCGTTAAATCTTTTTTGCTTTTATTTGACGTATACGTTTCAAGCGCACCACTTAATGAAAAAATAAAAATTAAGATGGCACCCTCCGCCCAATATCCAATAATAGCTGAACCTATCGCTGCGAAAATCATCAAAAGCTCAACATTCAATGTCTTAGATGAAATAGTTTCTTCTATTCCTTCTTTCGCCTTTGCAAATCCTCCGATGGCAAAAGCAAGGATGAAAAGAGGAATACTCCACATGCTTTTATCCTCTAAAACCCATCCAATCAAGATGAGAATCCCCGAAATCCCTGCTGCAATTAATTCTCCGTGCTGTGCCCACTTGTGAAAATATCTTTTTGATTCCTTTTGATTTGTCGTTTGATATAGTGATGAATTCTCATTCATGATCGTTTTCTCCTCCCTAATTGATAATTATTTTCATATCATCAATCGTTACCCGTTCCGTTTTCCATCTATATTCTTATGATTTTTCAAGCTTCCTGTAGGTCTGTAACTCATTATAACAGGTTCTGATCAATTTTCAATTAATAATTATTTTAATTTCTTTTTGATAATAATTATCATTATTGAAATAGACCTTTCCTATCCTCCTCAAGCAAAGTTTATTCAAATGAAAGCAATGGAACACAAAAAAGAACCAAAGGAATGTCCATTGGTTCTTTACAGAAAGGATGTATTTTACGAATTCGTCCATTTTTTGATTTGTTTTTTCGTCATTGGGCCTACATGGTTTTTTACCACTTCTCCTTTTTCATTAATGAAGAAGGTCGTTGGGATGGTGATGATTTGGTATTTTTTCATCAACTCTCCGCGTTCATCTAAAACGATCGGGAATGTAAACTTTTTGTCTTTTACAAATTGGGCGACAGCGTTTTTACTTTGTTCAGCACCTAGTAAATTAACAGTCAGTATGTCAACATCACTCTGATTTTCTTTGACGATCTGCTCAAAGGCTGGGAGCTCCATTTTGCAGGACGGGCACCATGTTGTCCAAAAATGAAGGATCGCTCGTTTCCCTTTCGGCGGTATGAATTGCGTTTCGCCAGTTAATGTAGGAACCTCTATCCTCGGTGCCATAACAGGCTGTTTCGCTTTTACCTCTGTATTCATCAAAAATGAAAGAATAGTCATGATCAGAAGACTGGCGAGCAGATATTTACGATTCATCAGGATCTTCCTTCCCAGTTTTCTAATAGCTTGCCCTCTAGTTGAAGATGACATTCAACCTTTTTTCATTGTGAGAAACATCGAAACGCCGAGCTCCTTACAAATCGTTGCATAATGCAGAGCAGTCAATAGCAGCATGCCCGTGTTCATCCCTAATATGACCCCCATCATATTCAGAGCTTCCATTGATCCGAGGAAATACACCATAGAAAACGTGACCACATGCACCCATATATTATGTAGGAACACATCTTTAATCAGCCCCATACCGATTAAACACGCTTGAAATGGCATTACAAACAGGTGGCATAAAAAGTATGGCCAGAGCAGCTGTAAATAGACAGCGGCTTGCGATGAATCAAAAAAGAGCTGCGTGAGCGGATTAGCCAAATAATACATCACCATCACGGCAGGCACCCCATATCCAAATGTAATCAAAATCGCCTGCTTTACACGTTTTTTCACAAGATGATACTGCCCTAAAGCATAGGCTTCAGATACATTTGGAATCATCACAATCATGATCGAATGAGCGATAAATGCCGGGAAAAAACCGATCGACATCGCTACACCAGCAAGCATTCCGTAGTGATCAACAGCTAATGTTCCCGATATGCCAGCTGCAACGAGGGATCCCTTGATTAAAAAGGGTTCAACGGCATTGGCGATGGCATGAAAAATGCGCATCCCAGTTGTTGGAATGGAGACCGCCAACAAGCGCTTTCTTACATCTATCCCTCTTAATTCAACAGATCTCACGTTTACAGCATTTTTCGCCATAACGTATTGGGAGTATAAATAGATAAAGACAACAAGATCACTCGCAACTATGACTCCAATAGCGATAAGTACCGCTGTTTCGATATCAAAGGAATACCAATGAAAAAACAAAAACAAGCAGATGAGCTGGATTGTTTTTTTTAACATATTCGCTAGGGCGATTCTGCCCATTTCCTGCTTCCCCATAAAATAACCACGTGCGATAGAAGTAAACGCGATAATAGGAATGAGTGACAGCACCAACCCTTTCATCAGTGGATGATACGACTGAAACACTGGAATGAACGGCAATACAACCGCTGCTATCCCTGTAGTTGTGCAAGTCACCACAAGCGTCATTTGAAATGCATGACGCAGCATACTTTTATGAAGACGCTCATGCGATTCTGCAATGAATTTAGAAATGGAGACTGGCAGCTCTAAACTAGCGATCACAAGCACAAGCATGATAATTGGAAGGATACTCATATAAAGACCCATTCCATGTTCTCCAAGCTCTCTCGCTAAAATCATATTGACTAAAAACTCTATACACTCCGCTATGAAAGCTGCGACAGATAGCAGAATGACCCCTTTTACAAATCGATTCATGTAGCCTCCCCTTGTCTAAAAGCAAATTCTTTTCCCAGTCTATGAGACAAGTACTGAAAATATTTTGATAATTGAAGACAAAAAAAGCAACGACCTGGGGACTGACCCCCGTTTTTGAGACAGGGATCAAAACACCTTTATACAGCCAATTGCCGATAGTTTATCGGTGATTGGTTGTTTAGTTTTGTTTGAATACGAATGTTGTTATAATAATAAATGTATTCTTTGACAGTGCGTTCTACGATGTTGGTCGTAGTTCGATCAATCCTGTTAAGATAGAAC
>NZ_JBAWSW010000046.1:0-17600 GCF_037104745.1 Bacillus sp. FJAT-53060 | reverse complement strand
ACGTGCCGACCTGTTTCTCTAGTTGTCTTTTAGATTGATTCTGAGTCAGCTCCTTTTTCCATCTATAATACGAAGTGCGTAAGATGCCTAAATGGACACAAATGTCCTGTACCGTCATCGTTTTGCGAAATTCTTCTACCAGTTTGATTGACGTTTCCTTATCAACTTCCTTTCCAATTCGTTGTACTTTTTTAAAACTTCATTCTGTTGTCTCAGATAACGATTTTCTGCCTGCAGTCTCTCTAATTCCGAAGAGTACTCGGGACCCTTTCCATAGATATATTGTTTTCCAACAGGCTGTTCGAACCTGTGTGTATCCCCAGCCTTATGCCACCTCACCCATGTCTGAACCTGCGTCTTATTCTTGATATTCAATTCCTGCATGATCTCTTTCATAGGTACACCTGCCAATCTCATTTCTACAGCCTTCTGTTTGACTTCAACTGGATAACTCACTCTTGTCCCCATAGAAAAAACACCTCCATGTTTTATTTCGGATCACAACGGTCCGTTTTCAAACTTGAAGGTGTTTTTTATTTGTCTCATCTTAGGGGGTCAGTCCCCTCATGGGCTATAGCTCTTTTTTGATTATAACCATTTTTTCGCTTTCTGGGTGTTGGCAAAATGCAGCTTTGTAAATTGGCGTAAAGCATCTTCGCCGTGCAGCTTAATCAGCTTGGCTGCCGCCTTATCGACATGAGAGCCGGCTCCTTTTGGAATGTCAAAGCCTGCTTCTTTTGATAATTTATCCATTTCAATTAAAAAGGCGTATCTTGCGATAATGGAAGCTGCAGCAACTGATAAATGGATGCCTTCCGCTTTTGTACTAAAATACGTACGCTCTCGGATGATCTTTTTCCCCGCAAGGTGCTTGAAATAAATGCCGGGTTCTGCAAATTGGTCAATGAGAATAGCTTCTGGTTTTCCATCCAGTTTTTCTAGCACGGAGGTGATGACTTGGTTATGAAGCAGTGCTTTCATTTTTCCTTGGCTCATGCCCTTTTCCTGCATGGTATTGTACTTTTCATTACGGAGAACGAGAAGACTGAACGGGATGGTTTTGATGAGATCTTTGGCCATGTTGATAATCTGCGGATCCTTTAGTCCTTTTGAGTCTTTAACGCCAAGTTCTTTTATCAGAGCAAGCTGAATGGAATCAACGTAGGCTGCACAGACCGTGATTGGTCCAAAATAATCACCAGTACCCACCTCATCTGATCCAATGACCGACATGGAAGCAATGCCAGACGGTGGGCTGTATTTTGTGGCAGTAGGTATTTTTTCACTTTTCGTTTCAGCCACTTTTAAATGGCTGAACTGACTTGCTTCAGCTTCTGCCTTTTGTCCTTGGAACAGCACTTTTCCAGATTGATATGCTGTAATCGTACAGCCAGGAATCTTTGCTTGAAACAGAGCGCCTGGCGGCAAAGTGTCAGTTAAATGGTGAGCATACACGCTCTTCATCTTCTTTATGTTTTCTGATGTGGCTTTTAAGACGGATTGGGGCACAGTGGATAACTCCTTTTTACCTTGATATCATTGATTTCTAAAGTGTACCATAACAGGGAAGGGCTCGTCTTTCCATTCAATGCCTAAACATGTTATGATAGAGACTAGGATTCTCGTGGAATGGAGGAGAAACGTTGTCTGACGGCGGTAAAACGAAAACAACAGTTGAGATTTACGGACAGTCCTATACGATCATCGGCCAAGAAACGAAGATGCATATGCGACATGTTGCTTCAATTGTTGATGATAAAATGAGAGAAATAAATGGAAAAAACCCATACCTTGATATAAACAAATTAGCTGTACTGACAGCAGTCAATGTCGTCCACGACTACTTGAAATTAAAAGAGCAATACGAAAAACTAGAGATTCAGCTTAAAGAAAAGGAATGAAATAAACATGATCGATATCATCATTTTGTTTTTGCTTCTTATGGGAACGCTTGTCGGTCTAAAACGTGGGTTTATTCTTCAAACTATTAAATTGATTAGCTTTGTTGTTTCTATTTTAGTTGCTTCGATGTTTTATCAGTCACTTGCACCACAACTAACGTGGATTCCAGCACCTGATTTTAGCGGTGGTCAAGCGCAGCTCGCTTTCTTTAGTGGGAATCTAGAAACAGCTTATTATAATACCATTGCGTTTATCATTCTGTTTATCTTGACCAAAATCCTGCTCGCCATCATTGGCGGATTGCTCACAACCATTGCAAGTATACCTGTGATTAAACAGGTTAACAAACTGCTTGGTGGTGTTTTAGGATTTCTTGAAACATATTTATTTGTGTTTATTCTATTGTTTGTCGCTGCATTACTTCCAGTCGATGCGCTGCAAACAATGATAAGCAAATCAATGTTAGCAGATGTGATCGTAGGCAATACCCCTTATCTGTCCAGTCTTGTCAAAGAATTATGGACGACGTATGGCGTTTAAAAACTTCTCCTTTTCTTGGAGAAGTTTTTTCTCATTCCATGATACAAAGTTGTCGGATGAAGGAAAAGTTTGTATATTTATAAAGGAAGATGCCAAAGCGGCTGGAGGATGAGAGATGAATAAAAAAGATATTATCAAACTTCTTGAAACAATAGCAGTATATATGGAGTTAAAAGGAGATAATCCTTTTAAAGTATCTGCCTTTCGAAAAGCAGCAGCGGCACTTGAACAAGATGACCGTAGCCTTTCTCAAATAGATGATCTATTATCATTACCCGGCATTGGTAAAGGAACCTTTGCTGTGATCACAGAGTATATCGAAAAAGGCCAATCAGAGACATTAGAACAATTGAAAAAGGAAGTACCTGAAGGACTTGTCCCGCTATTAAAATTGCCAGGATTAGGCGGGAAAAAGATCGCAAAGCTTTACAAGGAACTTGGTGTGCACGATGCTCAGTCTTTAAAAGTAGCGTGTGAAGCTGAGAAGGTTCAAGCGTTAGCTGGCTTCGGTAAAAAAACAGAAGAAAAACTTCTCGCAGCCCTTGAGGAAGCGGGGAAGCAGCCTGAACGACTGCCGATTGGTTTTGCTTTAGATGTCGCAGAGCGGATTGATCATGTGCTCGAACATATGGAGGAAATCATTCGCTTTTCAAGAGCTGGTAGTTTACGACGTGTACGTGAAACGGTAAAAGATTTAGATTATATCATTGCGACAGATCACCCTGAACAGGTCAGAGAGCAGCTCGTTGCACTTGATCATGTAAAAGACATCATTGCAAGTGGTGATACGAAGGTATCTGTCATTCTTGCACTTGATTTTGAGATCAGTGTGGACTTCCGCCTTGTGACAACAGAGCAATTTGCCACCACATTGCATCATTTCACAGGATCAAAAGATCATAATATTAGAATGCGACAGCTTGCGAAGGAGCGCGGAGAGCGTATTAGTGAATATGGCGTTGAAACGATTGAAACCGGAGAAGTGAAAACATTCGAAGACGAAAGCGCTTTTTATGCCCATTTTCAACTTCCACTCATTCCACCAGAAATTCGTGAAACCGGAGCAGAAATTGATACGTATAAAGAAAGTATGCAATTTGTGGAACTGAAAGATATCAAAGGAGACCTACATATGCACTCGTCATGGAGTGACGGAGCCTTCTCTATTCGTGAAATGGCTGAAGCATGTAGGGCGAAAGGCTATGAATACATGGCCATCACGGATCACTCTCAATACTTAAAAGTGGCAAATGGTTTAACAAAAGAACGTTTGCGTCTACAAGCAAAAGAAATTGAGAAGCTCAATCAGGAATTCGAGCATTTTTACATTTTCAAAGGGGTAGAGATGGATATTTTGCCGGATGGATCGTTAGATTATGATGATGACTTTTTAACTACCATGGATTTTGTGATTGCTTCTATCCATTCTAGCTTTTCTCAGCCGGAAGAAGTCATAATGAAGCGTCTTGAAAATGCCCTTCAAAATCAGCATGTGGATTTAATTGGACATCCAACAGGGCGTTTAATCGGTAGACGGGATGGCTATTCCTTAAATATCGATCAGCTTATAGAGCTTGCAAAGAAAACAGGCACTGCACTAGAGCTAAATAGCAATCCCTCAAGACTTGATTTGAATACAGAGCATTTAATGAAAGCAAACGAAGTGGGTGTGAACATCATGATCAATACAGATGCCCACAACATCGCTATGTTAGATCATATGGAAATCGGTGTAATAGCTGCAAGAAAGGGCTGGACAACAAAAGCAAATGTCATGAATACATTTTCTCTCAATGAGATGAAAAAGTTTTTAACGCGTGACAGGTAGTCGTTAGGAGGCTGTACAATGCTGCAACAAAAAGTGTTAGCATCATTAGAATTTCAAAAAGTAAAAGAAAAAGTCATGTCCTATACTGCATCGACCTTAGGAAAAGAGAGAGCACAAGATTTAACGCCGCTCACGGAAATAGAAACCATTCAGCACTTGCTGGAAGAGGTAGCAGAAGCACAAGATGTGATCCGGTTAAAGGGATCTGCACCGTTTGGCGGGTTAACGGATATTAGACGTGGAGTCAAACGGGCAGAAATCGGCAGTACATTAAGTCCTTCTGAGCTGATGGAAATCGCAGGACTATTATATGCTGTGAAGAATATGAAGCACTTTCTCGCGTCTATGTATGAAGATGGTGTAGACATACCATGCCTTCAAACATATGCAGAAACGCTCATTTTACTGCCTGAAATCAGAAAAGAAATCGAGAGCTGTATCGGTGATAATGGAGAAGTGCTTGATCATGCAACCCCGGCACTTCGTTCATTACGCATCCAATTACGCTCACTAGAATCAAAAGTACGTGATAAATTAGAATCCATGGTTCGTTCACAATCTGCTTCAAAAATGCTCTCAGACACCATTGTCACCATTCGTAATGATCGTTTTGTCATCCCGGTTAAGCAAGAGTACCGCTCAAATTATGGTGGGATTGTTCATGATCAGTCGTCTTCAGGTGCCACACTTTTTATTGAGCCTCAAGTGGTCGTAGATCTGAATAATACCTTGCAGCAAACCCGTTTAAAAGAAAAGGAAGAGGTCGAAAAGATTCTTCAAATCTTGACAGAAAGCGTGTCAGAGCATATTGATGAACTGCTTCATAATGTAAAAGAACTCCAGACGTTAGATTTCATCTTTGCCAAAGCCAAATATGCAAAGGCAGAAAAAGCAACGAAGCCTTCTGTGAACGAGCAAGGGGAGATTTATTTAAAGCGAGCAAGACATCCTCTATTGCCTCGGGATCAGGTTGTGGCAAATGACATTAAACTTGGTAAGGATTTTTCAACGATCGTGATCACTGGACCAAATACTGGTGGTAAGACCGTCACCTTAAAAACATTGGGGCTCCTTACGCTTATGACGCAGGCAGGCCTTCATATTCCAGTTGAAGAAGGATCAGAAATCGCTGTATTCGACCAAGTCTTTGCCGACATTGGAGACGAACAGTCCATTGAACAAAGCTTGAGTACGTTCTCATCTCATATGGTCAATATTGTGGATATTTTAAAGAATTTGACCTCGAATTCACTTGTGTTATTTGATGAATTAGGGGCAGGAACTGACCCTGCTGAAGGTGCAGCACTTGCGATGAGTATCTTAGATGAAGTTCATCAAACAAATGCGCGCGTCATCGCAACGACACACTACCCTGAGCTGAAGGCATACGGGTATAACCGAGAAGGTGTCACAAATGCAAGTGTAGAGTTTGACATCGAAACCCTATCACCAACGTACCGCTTGCTCATCGGTGTACCTGGACGGAGTAACGCGTTTGAAATCTCCAAACGACTTGGTTTGCCTCACCACCTGATTGATAGAGCAAAAGCGGATATGCATGCAGAGCATAATGAAGTAGATCAAATGATTGCTTCACTAGAAGACAGTAAGAAACAAGCAGAAGAAGAACTGCATGAAACAGAATCTTATAGAAAAGAAGCTGAGAAGCTTCATAAGGAACTGCAAAGACAAATCGTTGAATGGAATGAGCGAAAAGACAAGCTGTTTAAAGAAGCTGAACAAAGAGCGAAAGAAAAGATTGAACAAGCAGCCAAAGAAGCTGAAGACATCATACAAGAGCTGCGTTCCATTAAAAGTGAGCATCGCGTGTTCAAAGAGCATGAACTCATCGATGCGAGAAAGCGTCTTGAAGAAGCTGTCCCTGAGTTTGACCGGAAGAAAAAACCAGATCCAGCGAAAAAAGCAGCAAGACAGCTAAAGCCAGGCGATGAAGTCAAAGTGCTCACATTTGGACAAAAAGGAACATTGCTCGAACAAACAGGTGACAAAGAATGGAGTGTCCAAATGGGCATTCTGAAAATGAAAGTAAAAGAAAAAGACATGGAATTTATCAAATCAGCACCGGAATTTAAGCAAGAGAAAGCCATTACGGCGGTCAAAGGGAAAGACTATCATGTATCGCTTGAGCTTGATTTAAGGGGAGAGCGTTATGAGAATGCATTAAGTAGGGTCGAGAAATATTTAGATGATGCCGTATTAGCTGGCTATCCGCGCGTGTCGATTATTCATGGAAAAGGAACGGGCGCCCTAAGAAAAGGAGTCCAGGAATTATTAAAACAGCATCGAAGTGTGAAAAATGCTCGTTTTGGAGAACAGGGCGAGGGAGGATCAGGTGTCACCATCGTCGAATTAAAGTAAAAAGGGAGAAAACGCATGAAAGCCTTTTGGGAAAATGAACTTGTGGAGATCGCTGCCTATTACAGCGTGGCCGTCCTATGTCTTGTCTTATTTCTAACCATTTTTGAACTCGTGACCTCCTATAAAAACTGGGAAGAGATTCAGCGGGGGAACTTAGCGGTTGCTATGGCAACAGGCGGGAAGATCTTTGGGATTGCGAATGTGTTTCAGCATTCTATCGTACAGCATAACTCCCTTCCTCAAATGGTTGGATGGGGCGTTTACGGCTTTATGATGCTGCTTGTCAGTTACTTCATATTTGAATTTTTAACACCAAGATTTAAAGTAGACAAAGAGATTGAGAATGATAATAGAGCGGTTGGGTTTATTTCACTCATTATTTCTGTTGGGCTGTCTTACGTAGTAGCAGCCGGCATATAAGGAGACAACATGGAAAAGCTAGCAAAGGTATTAATCGTGGTTGCCTGCACTTTTGCGGTCATTGGTGCCGTTTACATGTTCCTGTGAAATGAAAATACCATCTTAGAAAGCTGTCAAGGAAAGTCTTGACAGCTTTTATCTCATCAAAGGCGGCGAATCTTGATGAATCAAATCTTACAAAAAGACGAACTAATGAAGCGCATTGAAACTTGTCTAGACATCACGTCTCCAAGACATATATGAAACGTAGACCTTTTTTACCCTCATTCAGTATGAACGAGGAATTGAAGTGCTTCATAAGAGAACAAGAGATGCTGATGAAGTCATTTACTAGATTTTATACATACACATTTACAATGACCCTAGTACCCATAAAAAATGATGGAAAGAGTCAATGAGTCGTTTCGTGTGATCGGGTGGTTATATGAGAAATGGTATTATGAAGGGAAAAGAGAATCTATAGAAATACAGACCAAAAAGTGAAGGTGTACAATTGTGTAGGTCTATTTGAAAAAAGCAAGCTGCCTAAGGAAAAGTTTGCTATAATAAAATAGTATGAAAGTTCAGGAAGGAGGGTTTTTATGCAGTCAGATAAACGATGGCTTCTGCATTACCCAAATCAAATTCCCCACGAACTCACCATCCCAAATGAAACGTTACAATCTTACTTATTCAGCTCCGCAGAGGCAGCACCTGAGCATACAGCCATTCATTTTTTAGGGAAAAACATCTCCTATGAGCAGTTACAGAAAGATGCGTTAAAACTAGCCAATCATCTGATCAAGATTGGCGTGAAAAAAGGCGACCGAGTGGCTATTATGCTACCAAACTGCCCACAATCGGTCATTTCTTATTATGCTGTTTTGATAGCAGGAGGCATTGTTGTTCAAACAAACCCGCTTTATACGGAGAAAGAACTCGCATATCAAATGGAGGATAGCGGTTCAAAGGTGCTGATCACACTCGATCTGCTGTATCCAAAGGCCTATAAAATGAAAGCGTTGACATGTATGGAACACTTGATCATCACCAAACTACAAGATTATTTACCATTCCCGAAAAATATTTTGTTCCCTATTGTTCAACGAAGAAAAAACAAAATGGTCATCCAAGTCGAGAAAAGTGATACCATTCATGACTTCTCACAGGTCATGAAAGAATCATCAGGAGAACGGATTCCGCAGCGATCCTTTCAACCGAAAGAGGATGTCGCTGTTTTACAGTATACAGGTGGAACGACTGGTTTACCGAAAGGGGTCATGCTCACACATGAAAATATACTAGCCAATACAGAAATGTGTGCATCCTGGATGTATAAAACAAATCGGGCAAAAGAACGAATACTTGGCATCATTCCGTTTTTTCATGTGTACGGGATGACCACCGTGCTGAACCTTGCTGTTAAAGAAGGGCATCAAATGATTCTTCTGCCGCGCTTTGATGTGGCTGATACCCTCAAAACCATTGAAAAACAAAAACCGACGTTGTTTCCTGGAGCACCAACGATGTATATTGGCTTGCTCCATCACCCGAACATTGAAGATTATGACCTGTCGTCCATTACGGCTTGTTTAAGCGGTTCGGCGGCTCTTCCTGTTGAAGTCAAACAAAGCTTTGAAAAATTGACAGGAGGACGCTTAGTGGAGGGATATGGTCTTTCAGAAACCTCGCCAGTGACTCATGCCAATTTCTTATGGGGAGTGAACAAAATAGGCAGCATTGGCTGTCCTTGGCCCAATACAGATGCCGGCATTTATTGCGAGGAAACCGGAGGACTCAAGGAGCCATATGAGCACGGAGAAATTATTGTTAAAGGGCCGCAGATCATGAAGGGGTACTGGAATCAGCCAGAGGAGACAGCGGCTGTGTTAAGGGATGGCTGGTTTTTCACCGGAGATATTGGGTATATGGATGAGGACGGTTTTTTCTATATAGTAGACCGGAAAAAAGATGTGATCATTGCGAGTGGCTATAATATTTACCCAAGAGAGGTCGAAGAAGCCCTTTATGAGCATGAGCTTGTACAGGAAGTAGTCGTGGCAGGTATTCCAGACCCGTACCGGGGAGAGACGGTAAAAGCATTTGTTGTCACGAAAAAGGATGCCTATTTAACAGAGGATGAGCTAGATCGTTTTGTCAGAACGCGAATTGCCTCATTTAAAGTGCCGCGTGTCTATGAATTTAAGGAGGCACTGCCTAAAACGGCCGTAGGAAAAATCTTGCGCAGAGTCTTAATTGAAGAAGAAAAAAGAAAGCAATCATCTTTATCTGAAGTGCCTGCCGATCAATCAAAAAAATAACTAGCATCATCCGGTCCACCGGCCGGATGATATGAATTATGCTTGTCTGCTCTGGTATCTTAAAGGTTGAAAAGAAAGAAGAACTTCACTTGACAAATCACTCGTTTCTTTTTAACATAAAGTTATGAATGAATGCTCATTCAATTTAGAAAGGGACGAAGCACATTGAAGCAGAAAAGACCGAAGTACATGCAAATTATTGATGCAGCAGTTGTAGTGATTGCAGAGAATGGCTATCATCAATCGCAAGTTTCAAAGATTGCCAAACAAGCGGGGGTAGCAGACGGAACGATTTATCTCTATTTTAAAAACAAAGAGGATATTCTGATCTCATTATTCAAAGAAAAAATGGGACAATTCATCGAACGGATGGAAACAGATATTCAAAAGAAACCGTCTGCCAAAAAAAAGCTTCTCCTACTGATTCAGGAACACTTTCGCCTGCTTTCGCAAGATCATCATTTGGCCCTTGTGACACAGCTTGAACTCAGGCAGTCAAACCTCGAGCTGCGGCAAAAAATCAATGAGGTGCTGAAAGGGTACTTAAATATGCTCGACTCCATTTTAACAGAGGGAAAGAAAACAGGAGAATTTAAACAAGATCTGGATGTCCGTTTAGCGAGACAAATGGTATTTGGAACGATTGATGAAACCGCTACAACATGGGTCATGAATGATCAAAAGTATGACCTGTCTGCACTTGCAGAAAACGTACATGATCTACTCTTAAACGGAATACACCAATCTTAAAGACAATTGAAAAAGGATGATTGACATGGAAAAGATACTCAGCTTACATTATGAAGGACAGACAGCGCTCATCACGATTCAACATCCACCTGCAAACGCCTTATCTTCTCAGCTTCTCACTGAGCTCGATGACATGTTTGACCAGCTCGAACAAAATGAAGAAGTGCGAGCTATTATCATCCATGGAGAAGGCAGATTCTTCTCAGCGGGTGCTGATATAAAAGAATTTACGACCTTACAGGAAGAGTCTGATTATGCGAGCCTTGCAGACCGAGGACAGCAAGTCTTTGAACGAATTGAGAAATGTCCAAAGCCAGTCATTGCCTCCATTCATGGGGCAGCATTAGGCGGTGGCCTTGAGCTAGCGATGTCCTGTGATATTCGTATCGCAACAAACGATGCGAAGCTTGGGCTACCGGAACTAAACCTCGGCATTATTCCAGGCTTTGGAGGAACGCAGCGTCTACCTCGTTACGTTGGTGCTGCTAAAGCACTTGAAATGATGGGAACAGCTGAACCGATTACAGGAGAAGATGCATTCGCTTGCGGACTTGTTTCAAAGCTTGTAAAAGCAGAGGAAGAGGCGCTGGAAGCAGCCAAAACACTTGCGGCGAAATTTGCAGCGAAAAGCCCAAAAACACTCGAGTATGTGCTTGAGTTATTGAACGCGGCAAAAGTGTATTCATATGATGGCGGAATGAAGCTGGAAGCCAAAAAGTTTGGTGAGGTCTTCCAATCGAATGATGCCAAAGAAGGCATCCAAGCCTTTATCGAAAAGCGCAAACCGAATTTTAAAGGGGAATAAGAGATCAGTACGACACAAGGGGGAGAAATGGATGAATATATTTGTTTTGATGAAGCGTACGTTTGATACGGAAGAGAAAATTTCCATTCAGTCTGGTACCATTCAAGAAGATGGGGCAGAGTTCATTATTAATCCTTATGACGAGTATGCAATAGAAGAAGCGATTCAGCTTCGGGATGAGCAGGGGGGAGAAGTAACCGTTGTGACAGTTGGCAGCGAGGATGCGGAGAAACAGCTGAGAACAGCACTTGCTATGGGCTGTGACCAAGCCGTTTTATTAAATGTTGAAGACGACTTGGAGGAGTGGGATCAATATTCAGCTTCTACGATTCTATATCACTATTTCAAGGACAAAGAGGCTTCTTTAATCTTAGCAGGGAATGTGGCGATTGACGGCGGCTCTGGACAGGTTGCCCCGCGTCTTGCTGAATTACTTGGCTTTTCATATGTCACAACGATTACAAGTATTCAAATTGACGGCAACTCCGCTTCAATTGAACGAGATGCAGAGGGTGACATTGAAGTGATTTCTGTCGAGCTCCCGCTTGTGGTCACAGCGCAGCAGGGTCTCAATGAGCCTCGTTATCCATCATTACCAGGTATCATGAAGGCGAAAAAAAAGCCTCTTGAAGAATTGGAACTAGATGATTTAGATCTCGATGAGGACGATGTGCCATATAAAATCAAAACGATTGAACGTTTCTTACCAGAGGAAAAAGAGGGTGGCAAGGTGCTGAGCGGTGAGCTTCAGGATCAAGTCAAGGAACTGACAGATCTATTAAGAAATGAAGCAAAAGTGATCTAAACATCCCAGTTTATGATATCACGAGAACAAGGGGGAGCTTGAAAGATGAGTAAAAAAGTTGTTGTACTTGGAGAGAGTCGTGACGGTAAATTAAGAAATGTGACATTTGAAGCGATTGCTGCCGCTCATCAAGTGGCTGATGGCGGTGAGGTGATCGGCGTTTTAATAGGGGATAACGTCAAAGAACAAGCCGATGAGCTGCTTTACTATGGAGCAGATCAAGTCATGATTGTGGAGCATCCACACCTTTCATATTATACGTCAGATGGTTTTGCGCAGGCGCTTCAAGTGATATTAGATCAGGTCAATCCAGATGCAGTGTTTTTTGGTCATACGTCTATCGGAAAAGACTTGTCACCCAAAATAGCAGCACGCCTGCAAATAGGCTTGATTTCAGATGCAATAGATGTAAGCGTTGCCGGAGAACATCTCGTTTTCACGAGACCGATTTATTCAGGAAAAGCCTTTGAAAAAGTCATCTCGACAGATCGTCTTCTTTTGGCGACGATTCGCCCGAACAACTTGACACCGCTGGAACGGGATGCATCACGAAGTGGAGAAGTCATTCCTGTTTCTGTTGATATTCAGAACCTGCGAACGATTGTGAAGGAAGTCATCAAAAAAACGTCAGAAGGTGTAGACCTATCTGAAGCAAAGGTCATTGTCGCTGGAGGGCGAGGGGTCAAGAGTAAGGAAGGCTTTGAACCGCTCACAGAACTTGCCCAAACGCTAGGTGCAGCAGTGGGTGCCTCGCGTGGTGCCTGTGATGCAGACTACTGTGATTATGCCCTGCAAATTGGTCAAACGGGTAAGGTCGTCACACCAGACCTCTATATTGCCTGCGGGATATCAGGGGCAATTCAGCATTTAGCCGGAATGTCTAACAGTAAAGTCATTGTTGCAATTAACAAAGATCCAGAAGCTGAGATCTTCAAAATCGCCGATTACGGGATCATTGGTGACTTGTTTGAAGTGGTTCCACTTTTGAATGAAGAGTTAAAAAAGATGTTTATCCACTCTTAACGCATACACTCAGAATGCCTAGGTATTCTGGGTTTTTTGTATGTCATCATGAAACAAAGGAGCGGTTAACAAGTGAAGGAAACAGTAAAAGTAAATGAAGTGATCGGACTCATTTCTAATGGAGTGTGCTGCTTCATGGATGGACGGACTCAGTTTGCATTATTATACTGTTCCTGGTACATGGGAGAAGAAAGGTCTGCGACTGATTTTCTAAGGATGAATGGTTTACGACGTTGAAAAAGTCTTATGAGATGGAACAGCTTTCCATGGATCATGGACAGGTCATAGATCTTTATGATCCAGAAAAGAGAATCGGGATGATCATTGATGAATAGGGGACTTGGTATGACCCAGAGCTAGGAACAAATCTTGGGTTTTTGTATTAACAAAACACGAGGAGAGATACCATTTTGCTGTGCCGGTCTTGACCCCTATCTATCGATTTCTAGAAATTTGATGTATGTCGGTTGTGATGATGACAATCCACCTCACCTGATGACATATTCCTATGTTTGATGAAAAGAATGTTGGGGCATCATAAGTTGTAAATGAAGCGGAAAGGGAGTTATGTCATATGTTAAGAACCATTCTGGTGATCATCGGTGCGATTGTTGTCATCGGTGCGATTATAAGGTTTGTTTTTTGATTCATTTCAAAAAAATGATTCGTAAGCATTTCATTCGCAAGTCACATTGGTAGATGCTATACTAAAAAGCATAATTTACATTGGAGGAATGAATAATGGCAATCGTAAAAGCGACTGACGCAACATTTTTACAAGAAACGGCAGAAGGTGTTGTTCTTGCAGATTTTTGGGCACCATGGTGCGGCCCTTGTAAAATGATTGCTCCAGTTCTTGAAGAGCTTGATCAAGAAATGGGCGATAAAATGAAAATTGTAAAAATTGATGTAGACAATAACCAAGAAACTGCTGGTAAATACGGCGTGATGAGTATCCCAACACTTCTTGTTTTAAAAGACGGTGAAGTCGTAGAAACTTCTGTTGGCTTTAAACCAAAAGAAGCACTAGCTGAGCTTGTAAACAAACATCTATAAATCCATTTGTGCCAATTCGGCATGATTACTGAAAGCGGTTCTCGTATAGACGAGAGCCGCTTTTCTTTCACCATGGTATAAAACAAACGTTCGTGATACACTAGAAGGAGTGAAAGAGGAAAACAAGGACGGATGAAAAGATGAACAAACTGATCAAAGAAAAGTTGTCAGTCCTGCCTGATCAACCAGGCTGTTACTTAATGAAAGATAGGCAAAATAAGGTCATTTATGTGGGAAAGGCAAAGGTATTAAAAAATAGGGTACGCTCTTATTTCACTGGCTCTCATGATGCCAAAACGCAGCGGCTTGTTAATGAAATTGTGGACTTTGAATACATTGTGACCTCTTCTAATATTGAGGCGCTTATTTTAGAGCTGAATTTAATCAAAAAATATGACCCACAATACAACGTCATGCTTAAGGATGATAAGACATATCCTTTTATTAAAATTACGAATGAGCGGCATCCTAAGCTGATTGTCACCCGCAATGTGAAAAAGGATAAAGGGCGATACTTCGGTCCATATCCGAACGTACAAGCAGCAAGAGAAACAAAAAAGCTGCTGGACCGTTTATATCCACTAAGAAAATGTGCGACACTTCCTGATCGCGTCTGTCTTTATTACCACCTTGGACAATGTCTTGCACCATGTGTGTATGATATTTCTGAAGAAACGAATAAGCAGCTCGTGGATGAAATCACAAGGTTTCTAAACGGAGGGCATCAGCAAATTAAGAAAGAACTAACTGAGAAGATGCAAGAAGCGGCTGAACAATTAGAGTTTGAGCGGGCAAAGGAATTAAGAGATCAAATCGCATACATCGACTCAACGATGGAAAAGCAGAAAATGACGATGAGTGACTTATCCGATCGCGATGTATTTGCCTATGCCTATGATAAGGGCTGGATGTGTGTCCAAGTCTTCTTCATCAGACAGGGGAAATTAATTGAGCGCGATGTCAGTCTGTTCCCAATGTATCAAGACCCTGAAGAAGAATTCCTAACGTTTATGGGGCAGTTTTATGAAAAGAACAACCATTTTATTCCAAAGGAAATTTTAGTGCCAGACAGCGTAGATCAAGAGATGCTCGAGCAATTGCTTGAAACGAATGTTCACCAGCCGAAAAAAGGAAAGAAAAAGGATTTGCTTTTACTTGCACATCAAAATGCCAAAATCGCTCTCAAAGAAAAATTCTCGCTCATAGAGCGTGATGAAGAACGGACAATTGGGGCGGTAAAGCAGCTCGGCGATGCACTCAATATTTATATGCCATACCGGATTGAGGCATTTGATAACTCAAATATTCAAGGTGCAGACCCAGTTTCCGCTATGGTTGTGTTTCAGGACGGGAAACCGTATAAAAAGGAATATCGAAAATACAAAATTAAAACCGTCGCAGGGCCAGATGATTATGCATCCATGCGCGAAGTCATCAGAAGACGATATACTCGCGTGTTAAAGGATGAGCTGCCGCTTCCAGATTTAATTTTAATTGATGGAGGAAAAGGACAGATCAACGCAGCCATAGATGTGCTCGAAAATGAATTGAATTTGTCTGTTCCAGTAGCAGGTCTTGTGAAAGATGAAAAACACCGGACATCGAATCTCATGATGGGTGATACACTTAAAATTGTTGCGCTAGAGCGTAACAGTCAGGCCTTTTATTTATTACAGCGTATTCAAGATGAAGTGCACCGGATTGCCATTAGCTTTCACCGGCAGCTGCGCAGAAAAAATGCATTCCAGTCTATTTTAGATGATGTACCAGGTATCGGAGAAAAGCGTAAAAAGCAGCTGCTCAAACATTTTGGCTCTGTGAAAAAGATGAAGGATGCTTCTGTCCAAGATTTTCAGGAGGCTGGCATTCCGAAACAAACGGCCAAACTTTTAATGGAAGCATTAAAAAAATAGATTGTACTTTTTCCAATAGTCTGTTAAAATGTCACTAATTTAATAAATGAACGTGTTGTTTGTTGAAGATAGAGGTGCGAACTTCAAAAGTAGGCCGTCAGAGATCGATGGGATCTAGGAAGAGGGCTGAAAGGGGAGCGTCGCCGAAGTGAATAAAATCCACTCATTTTATTCGCTGGCTGTACATTGAAGAAATGTAGGGCTGTCAAGAATTTATTTCTTGGAGGGCTATCTCATTGTTTGCATCTTTTGATGATGATTTCAAAGCAATGGGAGATCTGTTCTCTCATTGCTTTTTTGTTTGCAGTGAGTGGGCAGTCTCCAAAGCCGCTTCTTGCCTCTTCTCTTACACGTGATCTTTTGAAAAAGGGTGGTTAGACATGGGACTAATTGTACAAAAATTTGGCGGAACATCCGTTGGATCGACAGAAAAAATTCGCAGAGCCGCAGAGAGAGTGATCGCTGTACGCAAGGCAGGACATGATGTGGTTGTGGTTGTGTCAGCAATGGGCAAATCAACTGATGTTCTAGTGGACCTAGCGAGAGAACTCACAGATGATCCAAGCAAAAGAGAAATGGATATGCTGCTAACGACTGGGGAGCAAGTGACCATTTCGTTATTGGCAATGGCACTGCAAGCAAAAGGCTATGATGCCATTTCCTTTACAGGCTGGCAGGCTGGTATGAAAACAGAGAAGGTGTACGGAAATGCAAGAATCGTGGACATCGATGAAGCAAGAATCCAAGAAGAACTGAGTGCGGGAAAAGTCGTTGTAGTAGCAGGCTTTCAAGGGATTGCAGATGATCTACATATTACAACTCTTGGCCGTGGTGGTTCAGATACGACGGCTGTGGCACTTGCTGCTGCACTCAAAGCCAACAAATGTGATATTTACACGGACGTATCAGGTGTGTTTACGACAGATCCGCGTTATGTGCCGTCTGCGCGAAAACTTGCAGGTATTTCATACGATGAGATGCTCGAGCTAGCCAATTTAGGGGCTGGCGTCTTGCATCCGAGAGCCGTAGAGTTTGCGAAAAATTATCAAGTCCCACTAGAAGTCCGTTCTAGTATTGAATATGAAACGGGTACGTTAATTGAGGAGGAATCATCCGTGGAACAAAATTTAGTCGTAAGAGGAATTGCATTTGAAGATCAGATCACACGTGTGACGGTGTGCGGCCTTTCAAGCGGTTTAACAACATTGTCGACCATTTTTACGACGCTTGCTAAGCAAAATATCAACGTCGATATCATCATTCAGTCCGTCACAAGCACAAATCAAACTTCCATCTCTTTCTCTGTGAAAACGGATGATTTGTCCAAAACAGTTGAAGTATTAGAAGAATATAAAGGGGCACTTGGCTATGAGCAGATTGAGACAGAAAGCAAATTAGCCAAAGTATCCATCGTTGGGTCGGGTATGGTCTCAAATCCAGGCGTAGCTGCTGAAATGTTCGCTGTGTTAGCTGAAAAAGACATTCTAGTGAAAATGGTCAGTACGTCTGAAATCAAAGTCTCAACAGTGGTAGGCCGTGATGATATGGTCAAAGCGGTTGAAGCCCTGCATGATGCGTTTGATCTATCAAAAGTAAGTGTAGCTGCGCACTCTTAAAAAAATAAAAAGAGGTGTATTTTGAAGTGCACCCCAAATATTAGACACAGTCTAACATTTGGAGGTGCTTTTCTTTGGCTAAATTTACAATTGAAGATAAAATCAAAGCGGTAAAACGATACCTCATTGACCGTGAGAGCTTGCTTAGAATTGCAAAACAGATTGGCGTGAACAAAAGTATACTTCAATATTGGGTCAGAAAGTATCAATATCATGGCGAAAAAGCTTTTTCAAAGTCATATACAAATTATCCAGTCCGATAT
>NZ_JBAWSW010000045.1:0-18088 GCF_037104745.1 Bacillus sp. FJAT-53060 | reverse complement strand
CCACGTGTTACTCACCCGTCCGCCGCTTACATCCGGGAGCAAGCTCCCTTCTGTCCGCTCGACTTGCATGTATTAGGCACGCCGCCAGCGTTCGTCCTGAGCCAGGATCAAACTCTCCGAAAAAGAACAAAACCGAAGTTCTGTTTTTCGTCAGTTTGACTGACTACCTATGAAGTATCATAGGATTTTTTATAATAACTCGAATTAACAGGTACGTTTTGTCTTGTTTAGTTTTCAAAGAACTTGTTTTCTACTCTCTCAAAGCGACCACTTAAATATATCATATATCCTTATCAACAGTCAATATTTTTCTTGAAAAACATTTTATTTTTAAAGAAGTTTTTCTGTGAAAGCGATAAAAAATAGAGCCTCTTTTTTTGCTCCTTTGAAAGGTTAACATATATCTATGAAAAAAGCATTATAAATTTCAAAAAAATAAAGCCGGTGAAGAAACGGCTTTATTTTTACTCAGGTTGCTCTTGATCTGACTCTGCGTTTTCTACATTTTCTTCATCGTCTTCTTGTGATTGTTCAACTAATGCGACTGTAG
This sequence comes from Bacillus sp. FJAT-53060, assembly GCF_037104745.1. NCBI lineage: Bacteria > Bacillati > Bacillota > Bacilli > Caryophanales > Bacillaceae > Bacillus > Bacillus sp. FJAT-53060. The sequence continues at coordinate 17,538 of NZ_JBAWSW010000045.1, read as the reverse complement.
CGACATGCTCGTCATCACCCAGACGGATCAGGCGGACACCTTGAGTGACTCGACCTGTTGTGGAGATGTCTGAAACGGCCATACGAATGATCACACCGCTCCCTGTAATAATCATCAAATCTTCTTCAGCTCCAGCATTGGTCGCCTTCACTGCGACAAGCGGACCGTTGTTGTCAGTGATCTTGCATGTTTTAAGACCTTTACCGCCACGAGTTTGAACACGATATTCTTTTTCAGACGTTAATTTACCATAACCTTTTTCGGTTACGATCAATACGTTGGCATCTGGCTCAAGGATTTCCATTCCAACAACGATGTCATCCTCAGAAAGTGTGATCCCTTTGACTCCAGCTGCCGTACGTCCCATTTCACGAACATCTGTCTCGTGGAAACGAATGAGCATACCTTTTTTCGTTCCAATGATGATTTGCTTTTCTCCATTTGTTAAACGAACGGCCATCAGTTCGTCTTCGTCACGTAGGCTTAGTGCAATCAAACCGTTATTTCGAATGTTTGCAAACTGAGACAATGACGTTCGTTTCGATACACCATGTCTTGTTGTAAAGAAGAGATATGAATCTTCATCAAATTCGCTTACTGGAATAATGGCGTTAATCCACTCTCCCTTTTCTACTTCAAGAAGATTAATGATTGGAATCCCTTTCGCTGTCCGTCCAAATTCAGGAATCTCATATCCCTTCGCACGATAGACCTTCCCTTTGTTAGAGAAGAAGAGAATCGTATCGTGGGTTGATGTTGAGATCAGTTGTTCAACAAAATCATCCTCGTTGGTCCCCATTCCTTGGACACCTTTACCGCCTCTTTTTTGACTGCGGTACGTAGATGAAGGAAGACGCTTGATATAACCATTATGAGTCAGTGTAATCACGATGTTTTCAACAGGAATCAAGTCTTCGTCTTCAATTGTTTCAATACCCGCTGTCACAATTTCAGTACGGCGCGTATCATTATAGCGTTCTTTTATTTCCGTTAATTCTTCTCTAATGATTTCAAGAACTTTCTCATTATCTGCTAAAATGGCTTTCAATTCAGCAATCAAGTCAACAAGTCCTTTGTATTCTTCTTCTATCTTTTCTCTTTCCAAGCCTGTCAAGCGTTGGAGTCGCATATCAAGGATGGCTTGTGCTTGTTTTTCAGACAAGCTATAGTTTTCCATTAAACCATTTCTTGCAATTTCAGCAGTTTGAGAGCTTCTAATTAAAGAAATGACTTCATCTAAGTGATCAAGGGCAATTCTTAAGCCTTCTAAAATATGAGCTCTAGCTTCAGCTTTACGTAGCTCGTACGCTGTTCTTCTGCGAATGATCACTTTCTGATGCTCAAGATAATATTCAAGACATTGTTTGAGAGATAAGACTTTTGGCTGTCCGTCAACAAGCGCCAATAAGTTAACTCCAAATGACGTTTGAAGTGTCGTTTGTTTATAAAGATTGTTCAATAGAACATGGACATTTGCGTCTCTTCGCAGTTCAATGACAATCCGCATTCCATTACGATCAGATTCATCACGCAGATCTGTAATGCCATCAATCTTTTTATCGCGCACAAGATCAGCGATTTTTTCGATCAAACGAGCTTTGTTGACCTGATATGGAATTTCATTGATGACAATCCGCTGTTTACCGCTAGATGTTTCTTCAATGATTGATTTTGCACGTAGGGTAATAGAGCCTCGGCCCGTTTCATATGCCTTACGAATCCCGCTTCGGCCAATGATTTGTCCCGCAGTTGGGAAATCTGGTCCAGGAATAATCTCCATTAATTCCTGTGTGGTCATTTCTGGGTATTGACTAATAGCCAATACCCCATCAATTACTTCACCTAATTGGTGTGGGGGGATATTGGTGGCCATCCCTACAGCGATTCCTGTTGCCCCGTTGACCAATAAATTTGGGAATCTAGCAGGCATCACGATTGGCTCTCGTTCACTGCCATCGTAGTTATCTTGATAATCAATGGTATCCTTTGTGATATCACGGAGGATTTCCATCGAAATCTTAGATAAACGCGCCTCAGTATAACGCATAGCCGCTGCACCGTCTCCATCGACTGATCCAAAGTTCCCGTGCCCTTCAACTAGCATATTCCGATAGTTAAAATCTTGCGCCATCCGAACCATTGCTTCGTATACAGCGCTATCACCGTGCGGGTGGTACTTACCGATAACTTCCCCAACGATACGTGCAGATTTCTTAAACGGTTTATCACTTGTCATACCTAGGTCATTCATCGCATACAAAATTCTTCGATGCACGGGCTTTAATCCGTCTCGTACATCTGGTAACGCACGCGAAACAATAACACTCATTGCATAATCTAAAAAGGACGTACGCATTTCTTGGCTAATATTCACTTCGCGTACATTTGGTGTATGTTTTTCACTCAATATAAAAACCTCCCTTTACGTATCACATGAAATAAATTATGTGGGAGTAAAATATGTATTTATCTTCACAAGACTATTCTCCATTATATCAATATTCTTGGTGTTATACACATTTATTTACTAGAAAATCAGCGAAAACGCAGAAAACCAGGACATTCGTTTCACAGACCTGTTTTTTGAAAAACAACCTTATTCCAAAACAAGAAATAAGGTTGTTCTCAAGGGGACCTATCTAAATATCAAGATTTTTCACGTATTGTGCATTTTCTTCGATAAAGTTTCTTCTCGGTTCTACTTTATCTCCCATTAGCATTTCAAATGTCTCATCAGCATCGATTGCATCCTCAAGCGTGACTTGAAGAAGTGTTCTCGCTTCAGGGTCCATTGTTGTTTCCCAAAGCTGAGCAGCATTCATTTCTCCAAGACCTTTATATCGCTGGAGGCCAGGCTTCGGTGTTTGAGGCAGTGTTTGTAAGAGCTCATCTAACTGTTTATCGTTATACACATACTCCACACGTTTCCCTTGTTGCACTTTGTATAAAGGCGGCTGCGCAATATACACATAACCGTTTTCAATGATTTCACGCATGTAACGATAGAAGAATGTTAAGAGTAGCGTACGAATATGCGCTCCATCAACATCCGCATCTGTCATGATGACAATTTTGTGATAGCGTGCTTTCTCTAAAGTGAAGTCTTCGCCGATTCCAGTTCCTAATGCTGTAATCATTGAACGAACTTCGTTGTTAGATAGAATTTTATCTAATCGTGCTTTTTCAACGTTTAGAATCTTTCCTCTTAGTGGTAAGATCGCTTGGAAGTGACGATCACGACCTTGCTTAGCAGATCCACCCGCAGAGTCACCCTCTACGATATAGAGCTCAGAGATAGAAGGATCTTTGGAAGAACAGTCTGCCAGTTTTCCAGGCAAGCTAGAGACTTCTAGTGCACTTTTACGTCTTGTGAGCTCACGTGCCTTTTTGGCCGCCATTCTTGCACGAGCTGCCATTAGTCCTTTCTCCACAATTTTCTTCGCAGAATCAGGATTTTCAAGCAAGAATTTCTCTAGTGCTTCAGAGAAAAGAGAGTCTGTAATGGTTCTTGCTTCTGAGTTCCCAAGCTTTGTCTTCGTTTGTCCTTCGAATTGAGGGTCTGGATGTTTGATGGAGATAATCGCCGTTAGACCTTCTCGCACATCTTCACCGCTCAAATTCGAGTCTCCCTCTTTGAATACGCCGTTTTTACGAGCGTAATCATTGATGACACGCGTCAGACCTGTTTTAAAGCCTGCTTCGTGTGTTCCGCCTTCATATGTGTTGATATTGTTAGCGAAAGAATAGATATTGCTTGTATAGGAATTGTTGTATTGTAAGGCAACTTCGACAGTGATTCCATCTTTTTCTCCCTCGATGTAAACTGGTTCTTCATGAACCACTTCCTTCGAGCGATTTAAGTGTTCTACATAGCTCTTAATTCCGCCTTCGTAGCAGTATTCATTTCTCCGCTCTTTACCTTCACGTAAATCTTCAATGACGATGTTCACGCCTTTTGTTAAGAAAGCTAACTCACGTACACGGTTTGCAAGTGTATCGTAATCGAATTCAATGGTTTCCGTGAAAATTTCTTGATCTGGCACAAAATGAGTGATCGTCCCTGTTACATCTGTTTCACCAATGACCTGTATATCCCCAACTGGAACACCGCGTGTGAATTCCTGATAATGAATTTTCCCATCACGGTATACTGTCACGTCTAAGGTAGTAGATAACGCATTTACAACAGAAGCCCCTACACCATGCAAACCGCCAGATACTTTATAACCGCTGCCATCAAACTTACCGCCAGCGTGAAGAACAGTCATAATGACCTCTACTGCAGGGCGTCCCATCTTTTCATGAATCCCAACAGGAATACCGCGGCCATTATCTTTCACAGTAATGCTGTTATCTTTTTCAATTTGCACTGTAATGTCTGTACAATATCCAGCTAATGCCTCATCAATACTGTTATCGACAATTTCCCATACAAGATGGTGAAGTCCTTTTGCATTGGTTGACCCAATGTACATTCCTGGACGTTTTCTAACAGCTTCTAGTCCTTCAAGCACCTGTATTTGATTTTCATCATAACTATTATGTTGCTGTTCCATTGCCACGTACATTCACCTACACTTTTCTTAAACGATATATTTATATGAATTGAGCTTTTAGACTTCAATTTCAACCACAAATGAAGCACGTTTTTTGAGCGTACTTGAGGAAAGAGGAGAGTAATAAACGGATTCAGTTGTGACGACAATGGATTTGGGTGTCCCTTGTGACAACGAAATGACTTGTTCCTCTTGTTTTTGAAGAAATTCTTCTACAACAGAAGATGACCTCATTTTGTAATCAACAATTGCGACAATCTCTCGTGTAGAAACAACACAATCATCACCTAAATGAATATACAAGACTCACACCTCATTTATCAGTCAATTACTTTTCCACTGGCTACTCTAAAAATTTCCGCTTCTTTCAGTGTAGCGTGATCGATGCCTTCAACACTTGGTGTGGTGACGAAGGTTTGTACACGTCCCTGAATGGTATGGAGCAAATGAGACTGTCTGTAATCATCAAGTTCAGATAAAACATCATCGAGTAGAAGAATTGGGTATTCACCGATTTCTTCGTGTATCAGATCAATTTCTGCCAGCTTTAGTGAAAGAGCTGTAGTTCTTTGCTGCCCTTGAGAGCCATATGTCTGAACATCCCGACCATTCACAAAGAAAAGAAGATCATCTCTGTGAGGTCCCCACAGTGTCACCCCTCGGTCTATTTCTCTGTCTATTAGTTTCTGAAACGATTCTTCATAGCTATTTTTTATTTTCGACAAATCTGACGCTTCTGATACCTCTAGCGCTGTCTGGTATTGGAGCGTGAGTGTTTCTAGCTCTCTAGAAATCCCAAAATGCAACGGCTGAGCCCATTTTTCAAGCTGTTTCGTAAAAGTAAGTCGCCTTTTGACAACCTTCGCTGCCGCATCAATCAACTGCTCTGTTAATATATCCAGCATCGCTTGATCCGTTTGCTTTCTTGTTTGCAATTGTTTCAAGTAATGATTTCGCTGCGACAGGATTTTTTGATAGAGCGATAAATCATGCAAGTAGACAACAGAAACTTGTCCAATCTCCATGTCGAGGAATCTTCTGCGGACTTGCGGGCTGCCCTTTACAAGACTCAGATCCTCCGGTGCAAACATGATGGTGTTTAAAGCACCAACATAATGACTGAGCTTCTGTTGTTCAATGTGATTGACCTTTCCCTTTTTACCTTTTTTTGAGATCACGAGCTGCATTGGGAGAGGACCGTTTTTTTTGATGACTCTACCTTCTATTTTAGCATAATCTTCGTCCCACTGGATAAGTTCTTTATCATTTGACGTACGATGAGACTTTGCCATCGACAATACATAGATCGCTTCCATCAAGTTCGTTTTACCTTGAGCGTTCTCACCGATCATGACATTGACCTTATTGTCGAATTGAAGTTCAGTGTGTTCATAGTTTCGGTATGAGGTTAAGGCCAGACTCTGAATGTACATGTATTGTCACCCGTTTCTAATTCACAACTTGAAATGTGCCATAACCTTCAATCTCGACAACATCCCCTGGGTATAATTTACGTCCCCTTCTATTATCTGGATCTTGATTAATGAACACCTCATGTTCACTTAAAAACCATTTCGCCATTCCGCCAGATTGGATTACTTCGGCTAATTTCAAAAACTGCCCTAATGTAATCATTTCTGTTTCAATGGTTATAAGATTAGGCATTGTATCGACCTCTTTCAATATCACTAATATCTAATTGTACTAAAAAACAAGACAAGAAGGAAAGGGGAAAAGAGAACTGCGATGAAAGAAAGCATGGTAAACGAGAAGAGAAGCTGCTGTGCATTCACACAGCAGCCATAATAGATCAAATTAATACGTTCTGACTGGAAGAATCAATTGCAAGATTGAATCATCATTCGGCGTGCATAAAAGAAATGGCCTCATCGCACCAGTGAACCTTACATGAATGTCTGTTCCCTCTAATACTTTTAAAGCATCTAGCATATACTTCGGACTAAAGGAGATCTTTAGGTCCTCCCCCTTAATGTCATCCGCTTGAACAGTTTCAACTACTTTACCAATTTCAGGAGAATTAGAAGAAATTTCTAGAATTTGTGCCGGATCAGCAGACAGCTTCACAACGTTATTACGTCCCTCTCTTGCAAAAAGTGATGCGCGATCAATGGCTTGTAAGAATTCCTTCGTGTTCACCACAACATCCGTTTTACTTTCTTGAGGGATGAGACGGTCAGTATCAGGATAATTACCATCTAACATTCTTGAGAAGAACAGCACGTTTTGTGCTTTAAAAAGAACTTGTGTCTCGGTAATCACGATGCTCACAAGGTCTTGTCCATCATCAAGAATTTTACTTAGCTCTGTTAAACTCTTACCTGGAATGACCACATTGTACGAGCTTTCCTCGTTTATCTCTAACTTCGCTTTTCTTAAAGCTAAACGGTGGCTATCCGTTGCAGTACATATTAATTCACCTTTTTCCACCTTCCAGTTTACACCTGTCAAGATAGGTCGTGTTTCTGAGGTGGACACCGCAAAAACAGTTTGGCGAATCAAGTTTTTGAGCAGATCAGTTGGAATTTGAAATGCATGATGCTCTTCAATTTGAGGCAGATGCGGATATTCTTCAGCATCTAAGCCATTTAAATTAAATTCTGCTGAACCAGAGCGAATGATGGTTAGATAGTTTTGTTCTACTTCAATTTCGACTGTAGACATTGGCAGTTTCTTAACGATTTCACTAAAGAAGCGAGCCTGAAGTACAATACTTCCGGGACGATCAATTGTAATGACTTCTAAATCTCCATCTCTTTTAGGAATAAAAGATTCAATTGAAATGTCAGAATCACTTCCTGTAAGAGAAACTCCCTCACCAGATGCAACAATTTTAATCCCTGTCAAAATAGGAATCGTTGTTCTAGAGGAAACGGCCTTTAATACATCTTGGACACATTCAACAAGACGATCTTTTTGAATAGTGAATTTCATAGTGATCCTCCTAAATTTTCTTAGACATGTATGTATATATTTATTTATAAAAAGATCGTAGAAGTAATAGTAGGGCTTGTGAATATGTGGATAAGTTAGTGAAACGCTAGGGAAGGCGGTCTATCCACATGTGGATAGACTGTGTATGACCATGCTGGAGTTATTCACATTTTCCCGTACTAACAATATCAGCTTGCTTATTTTAATTGTTCTTTGATCTCTTTGACATGCTGTTGAAGCTGTTCATCTTCAACAATTAATTTCGAAATTTTTTCATGAGCATGAATGACAGTCGTATGATCACGTCCGCCAAATTCCTCTCCGATTTTAGGTAGAGAGGAATCAGTCATTTCCCTAGAGAGGTACATGGCAATTTGTCTTGGATATGCTACTGATTTTGTCCGTTTCTTCGCTTTGAAATCCTCTAATCGGATATTAAATTGTTGTCCTACAATTCTTTGAATATCTTTAATCGTAATAACCCTTGGTTTGGATGAAGGAATAATGTCCTTTAGGGCTTCAGCTGCTAAATCAGCATTGATGTCTTTATTAATTAAAGAAGAGTAAGCAACGACACGAATTAAAGCACCCTCCAACTCCCGAATGTTGCTGTCGATTTGATTGGCAATATAAAGCATGACCTCATTGGGTATGTCTAAACCTTCTGCCTTTGCCTTTTTGCGTAAGATCGCAATACGCGTTTCTAGATCTGGCGGGGTAATGTCTGTAATTAACCCCCATTCAAATCGGGAGCGTAATCTGTCTTCAAGTGTCGGAATTTCCTTCGGCGGTCGATCACTAGAAATGACGATTTGCTTACTTTCTTCGTGAAGTGTGTTAAATGTATGGAAAAATTCTTCTTGTGTTTGTTCTTTTCCTGCTAAAAATTGAATATCATCTATCAAAAGCACATCTACATTCCGATAGCGATTACGGAAGTCGACAGCTTTGTTGTCACGGATCGAGTTGATAAATTCATTTGTAAATTTTTCAGATGATAGATAGACCACTTTCGCTGATGGATTATGGTCTATGACGTAATGACCAATCGCATGCATCAAATGAGTCTTTCCTAAACCAACGCCCCCATAAATAAAGAGCGGATTATATGCTTTTGCTGGTGCTTCTGCCACGGCAAGTGAAGCGGCATGAGCAAAACGGTTGCCTGACCCAATCACAAAAGTATCAAATGTATATTTGGGATTCAACATATTTTGTGGAATTTCAACGGGTTCTTCTTTCGACATTTTTTTTATTGGAGACTTTGGCATGGCTTCCTCTTCGTCCTGATTTTGAGGAATAATGAACTTGATGCTGAGCTCTTCACCTGTCAGTTCATATATGGTATCTGCTATTAAGTGAAGATATCTTGACTCCAGCCAGTCTCTAGCAAATTCATTGGGTGCAGTGATGGTGAGCGTATCACCATTAAGAGAATGGGCTTTTGTCGATTTCATCCATGTTTCAAAACTAGGTTTGCTCAATTTTGTCTCTATTTTTTGAAGTGCTTTATTCCACAGGTCCAAAATATTTTCCATAAGGCTTCTCCCCCCTCCTTTTCTTTTTAAAATGACCAGTATCAAACTGTTATAGAACACAGAAAAGAGCAAATGGTGATTACCATTCGTGCACATCTTTTGTTGAAAACAATTAATATAGTAGAAAAACGTCTTTTCGACAAATTACACAATTTGTGGATAAACAATTCAACAGGCTGTGTACTATCTTTCCACAGGTTATCCACAATTTGTGGATAACCTAAATGGGCCGGATCAAAAATTAAGAGTTAAACACAAATATAATATCAAAATAAGCAAGATGGTGCAATGGGTGTTGTAAACTTATCCACACACTTTACATACTGTTGAAAAATAATTATCCACATAGGTTATTTGTGTGAAAAAATGTCGATAAAGTGTGTGGATAGTCTAATTATGCCGGGAAAATATCCACATCCTTGTTTTAAAGGTCTTTTAGGAGGAAAAAAAGAATAAAATGCTGGAAACTGAAAAAGAATGTTTCTTCACTTGATAACTTGTGTTATGCTTATAAGGTTGATAATAAGAGTTTTATCATTGATATTGACAATCGATGGGTTACACAAATATAATGAGTTAGACTGTCTTAAACAGCTATTCCTCAGGGAGGTGTCATAAATGAAAAGAACGTTTCAACCAAATAACCGTAAGCGTAGTAAAGTTCATGGCTTCCGTAGCCGTATGAGTTCTAAAAACGGACGTCTAGTTTTAAAGCGACGCCGCAGCAAAGGTAGAAAAAAATTATCAGCCTAGGCCACTGAATAATGTCAGTGGTCTTTTTTACATAAAATCGTAAATGAACTGTCAGTTTTTATCGGAGTGGAAGAAAACATGAAGAAGCGAAACAGGATAAAAAAAAATGAAGAGTTTCAAAAAGTGTTCAAACAAGGTCAATCAATGGCTAATCGCCAATTCGTAATTTACCAGCTGGATCAACCACATCGAGATGAACTGCGTTTGGGATTGTCTGTTAGTAAGAAGATAGGTAATGCAGTGATAAGAAATCGAATTAAACGACTGGTCCGTCAGGTATTTTTAGAGGAAGGTCATAAGTTAAAGAAAGAAAAAGACTACATTGTGATTGCTCGAAAACCAGCAAGCGAATTGACCTTTGAGGAAACAAAGAAGTCTCTCCAGCATTTATTTAGAAAATCCGCTGTTTATCAACAACAACCGAAAAAGTCTTCGTAATAGAAACTTTCGTTGAATCAATTTTTAAAAGCGCTTCCTTCATCTAGTGAATTAAAATGAAATCACCACTTTGTAATGAAAAAATGTTACCATACTGATTAGGTGAGTCACTTTCGTAATCATTTCCAACTTAAATAAAGTTTGAAGTAATGGGAGGAATCTTGTTGAAAAGGCGATTATTACTAATATTTAGCTTAATTGGCGTGTTGGTTCTATTGGCAGGATGTACACAAATTAATGAACCAATTACATCAGATAGTGAGGGATTCTGGAATTCTTATATTGTTTACCCGCTATCTCAATTAATCACGTACATGGCAAATTTAACTGGTGAAAACTATGGTGTTGCGATTATTATCGTAACAGTTTTGATCCGTTTGCTCATATTACCATTAATGATTAAACAGTTAAGAAGTACAAAAGCAATGCAAGCACTGCAGCCAGAATTGAAAAAGCTTCGTGAAAAATACAGCTCAAAAGATCAAAAAACGCAGCAGCAGCTCCAACAGGAAACAATGGCACTTTTCCAAAAGAATGGTGTAAATCCTTTGGCAGGGTGTTTCCCGATTCTCATTCAAATGCCAATCTTAATTGGTTTTTATCATGCGATTATGAGAACAGCTGAAATCAAAAAGCACACATTTCTATGGTTTGACTTAGGTAGTCCAGATCCATTATTTCTATTACCGATTATTGCGGGTGTAGCTACTTTTGTTCAGCAGAAGCTAATGATGGCAGGGAATCCTTCGGACAACCCACAAATGGCGATCATGCTTTGGGTTATGCCGATTATGATTGTTGTATTTGCAATTAGTTTCCCAGCGGCACTTTCATTGTACTGGGTGGTAGGTAACATCTTTATGATCATTCAAACATTGGTGATTAGAACACCTCAAGTACAAGTTCATACAAAAGAAAAAGATGGCGGGAATAAAAAATGAAGGAAATAACTGCTGTCGGTCGTACAATCGAAGAAGCAGTAGATTCCGGACTTAAACAAATTTAGCTACTAAAAATAGATGTAGATATCACAATAGTAGATGAAGGAAGTAAAGGTCTTCTAGGATTATTTGGTAAAAGACAAGCTGTTGTCAAGTTAGTAGAAAAGAGAGATGCTCTCAAATTATCTACACATTATTTGGATAAAATTGTTAAATCAATTGATCCTAAAGCGAAAATTGTTTTTTACAAGCAACCGAAAAAGATATCTTTCGACATTCACGGAGATAAAACGTCGTTAATGATTGGAAAAAGAGGACAAACATTATACTCTTTAGAAACATTGGTACAGTTAGTGTTTAACCGGTATTCCGATCAGTATCATCATATTACCATTGATATTGGAGATTATAGGAAGAAACGTCAAGAAGCACTTGAACAATATGCCATCAAGACGGCAAACCGTGTTTTAAAAACGAAGAGAAAGGTTCATTTAGAACCTATGCCTTCTAATGAACGAAAAGTCGTTCATGATACGATCGCTGCATTTTCTAAAACACTTGATACGGTATCAGAAGATACAGGCAGCAAACGTCATGTTGTGGTGCTGTATATAAATTAGCAGAAAGGCTAAGATTCAGCAAAGCTGGATTTTAGCCTTTTTTTATTGAAAAATTCCCTTTCAATAGAAGTTTCATCCTTTATTTCTAAGAAGTTAATATGCTTTTTGTATGGAAAAAGTCATTTTTACTATGTATACCAGCATTAGGGCGTTTGAATTTCGTAAATTTAGGTGTAAGATGTGTAGACAAGTTGAGAACGTCGTTATTCACATGTGGATAAGTTAAGTGGTAAAATAGATAGGGTGTAAAGTTGTGGATAATTAGATATGGAATGCTTTCACTTCGCATTCATTTGTGGTATCTTTAAATTTTGGATTAAGCGTTTTTGATATATAAATGGACATTGTCCATTAAATAGATAAAAGACTGTCTATTAAGTAGAGAAAGAGGTGAATGAGCGGTGGATACAATTGCAGCAATTTCTACACCAATGGGTGAAGGGGCAATTGCAATTATTCGTTTAAGTGGGCCTAATGCGGTTCAAATCGCTGATCGGATGTATAAGGGTCCGAAGGAGAAAAAACTTGTTTCAGTGGATTCCCATACCATTCATTATGGTCATATTGTGGATTCTAGCACAGATCAAGTGATAGAAGAGGTCATGGTGTCGGTATTAAGGGCACCAAAAACATTTACGAGAGAAGACGTTATTGAGATCAACTGCCATGGCGGAATTGTGACGGTAAATAAAGTATTACAGCTTGCTTTAAGAGAAGGAGCAAGATTAGCGGAGCCAGGTGAGTTTACAAAACGTGCTTTCTTAAATGGACGAATTGATCTTTCGCAAGCAGAAGCCGTAATGGACTTGATTCGTGCAAAGACAGACCGTGCGATGAATGTGGCGATCACTCAAATGGAGGGGCGTCTCTCCAGTTTGATTAAACGACTTCGAGGCGAGATATTGGAAACATTGGCACATGTTGAAGTGAACATTGACTACCCTGAGTATGACGATGTTGAAGAAATGACACATCGAGTACTAGTTGAAAAAGCGGCATCAGTGAAAAAGGAAATTGAATCGCTGCTCACGACTTCACACCAAGGGAAAATCCTTCGTGAGGGCTTATCAACTGTTATTATCGGAAGGCCAAATGTAGGGAAGTCTTCCTTGCTGAATAGTCTTGTACAGGAAACGAAGGCGATTGTGACGGATATTCCTGGAACAACGAGAGATGTCATCGAGGAGTATGTGAATGTAAGAGGCGTACCCCTTCGTTTAGTAGATACCGCTGGGATACGTGAGACTGAGGACATTGTTGAGCGTATAGGGGTTGAACGTTCAAGACAGGTCTTAAAAGAAGCCGACCTGATTTTACTTGTGCTCAATTATAGTGAGGAATTATCAGAGGAAGATATCAAACTTTTTGAAGCTGTCTCAGGTATGGATATCATTGTGATTGTTAATAAGACAGATCTTGAGCCTAAGCTTGATGTAGAAAAGGTTAAGCAGCTAGCGAAGGATCGTCCGGTGGTCACAACATCATTGTTACAAGAAAAAGGGATTGATGAACTTGAAATGGCTATTCAATCACTATTCTTCACAGGTTCAATTGAAAGTGGAGATTTAACGTATGTAAGTAATACGAGGCATATTGCACTTCTTCAGGCAGCAAAACAATCAATTGAAGATGCTCTTGAAGGAATTGAAATGGACGTACCGATCGATATTGTTCAAATAGATTTAACTCGCTGCTGGGAGCAGCTAGGTGAAATTATTGGGGATGCTGTTCATGAAAGCTTGATTGATCAGTTATTCTCTCAATTCTGTTTAGGAAAGTAAAGGGAGGAACATAAGAAATGGGTTATGAAGCTGGCCAATATGATGTAATCGTCGTAGGTGCCGGACATGCAGGTGTTGAGGCTGCTCTTGCTTCTGCAAGACAAGGCGCCAAAACACTTGTATTGACCATCAACCTCGATATGGTTGCTTTTATGCCATGTAATCCGTCCGTAGGTGGTCCGGCAAAAGGGATTGTCGTCAGAGAAATTGATGCACTAGGCGGAGAAATGGCGCGGAATATAGATAAGACGCATATTCAAATGCGCATGCTGAATACTGGGAAAGGACCTGCTGTCCGTGCGTTAAGAGCGCAAGCAGATAAGTTCCAATATCAGCACGAAATGAAAAAAACAATGGAAAATGAACCAAACCTGACAATGCTACAGGGTATGGTGGATCATTTAATTGTAGAAGATGATGAATGTAAAGGTGTCGTTACACAAACAGGCGCGAATTATCGTGCGAAATCTGTTGTCTTAACGACTGGTACTTTCTTAAAAGGTCGCATTATTTTAGGGGATCTTTCTTATTCAAGCGGCCCTAATAACCAGCAGCCTTCCATTAAATTATCGGATCATCTAGCAGAATTAGGATTTGATTTGGTTCGTTTTAAAACAGGAACACCACCTCGAGTGAATAGCCACTCGATTGACTATAGTAAGACAGAAATTCAACCAGGTGACAATGTACCACGGGCGTTTTCCTATGAAACGGTTGAATATATTACAGATCAATTGCCATGCTGGTTAACATACACGAGTTTAGAGACACATCAAATTATTGATGAGAATCTTCACCGTTCTCCAATGTATTCAGGTATGATTAAAGGAACTGGTCCAAGATACTGTCCTTCCATTGAAGATAAGGTGGTTCGTTTTAATGATAAACCAAGACATCAAATTTTCTTAGAGCCAGAAGGTCGTAATACGCAAGAAGTTTATGTTCAAGGTTTATCTACAAGTCTTCCGGAGGATGTACAACAGCGTATGCTTTCAACCATCCCAGGACTTGAAAATGTACAAATGATGCGAGCGGGCTATGCCATCGAGTATGATGCCATTGTTCCTACACAGCTGTGGCCGACACTTGAGACGAAGAAAATTTCTCGATTATATACAGCCGGTCAAATTAATGGAACGTCCGGTTATGAGGAAGCAGCAGGTCAAGGAATTATGGCAGGTATTAATGCAGGAAGAAAAGCATTAGGGAAAGAAGAAGTCATTTTAAGCCGATCTGATGGATATATCGGTGTTCTGATCGATGATCTTGTCACAAAGGGAACAAATGAACCTTACCGTCTGTTGACATCTCGCGCAGAGTACCGTCTACTTCTACGGCATGACAATGCTGATTTAAGATTAACCGAGCTTGGATATAACATTGGATTAATTTCTGAAGAGAGATTCCAAGCATTCCAGCAGAAAAAAGAAGCCATTGAAGCAGAGAAAAAACGTTTATATTCTGTGATCATTAAACCAACAACCGAAACACAGGAGTATATTCGTTCACTTGGTGGAAGTGAGCTGAAAGACGGCATCCGTGCAAGTGATTTAATGAAGCGCCCAGAAATGAACTATGAGACTGTTGTGAAATTAGCTCCTGCTGAAACGCTACTTCCTTCAGAAGTATGTGAGCAGGTAGAGATTCAAATTAAATACGAAGGTTATATTGAAAAGTCGCTCCAACAAGTTGAAAAGCTGAAAAAGATGGAGAACAAAAAGATTCCGGATCGAATCGATTATGATGCCATTAAAGGAATTGCAACTGAAGCGAAACAAAAGCTGAAAGAAGTCCGACCGCTTTCTGTTGCACAAGCTTCTCGTATTTCAGGCGTTAACCCTGCTGATATTTCTATCCTTTTAGTGTATTTGGAGCAGGGACGTATTGCGAAGATAGCAAAGTAGAAAGGATGTCGGCATGAACATTGAACAATTTACAGCAGCACTAGAGGAGAAAGGGACCACTCTTTCTCCAGTGCAGCTTGAACAATTTGAAACTTACTTCCGCATGCTTGTAGAATGGAACGAGAAGATGAATTTAACATCCATTACAGAAAAGGAAGAAGTGTATTTAAAGCATTTTTATGATTCGATATCAGCAGCATTTTTTATTGATTTTCACAATGTGACAACCATTTGTGATATTGGAGCTGGTGCTGGTTTTCCAAGTATTCCTCTTAAAATTTGTTTCCCTCATCTACATGTGACCATTGTTGATTCTCTTCAGAAACGAATTACGTTTCTAAATGAATTATCAAAAGGGTTAAACTTACAAGATACTTCTTTTTATCATGATCGTGCGGAGACCTTTGGCCAACGTAAGGATCAGCGTGAAAGCTATGACCTTGTCACTGCTAGAGCGGTTGCACGTTTATCGGTCTTGAGCGAACTATGTCTGCCTTTGGTGAAAAAGGGAGGATGGTTTGTTGCGTTAAAAGCATCTGCAGCTGACGAAGAAATGAAAGCAGGGAAAAAAGCCGTCACTGTCCTCGGAGGAGAGGTTGTTGAAAGGCATTCCTTTGTTCTTCCTTTAGAAGAAAGTGAACGGAACATCATTGTCATTGAAAAGAAAAAGCAAACACCAAAAAAATATCCTAGAAAACCAGGAACACCTAATAAATCACCAATAGAAGGTTGATCATGTAAAAGGTCGGTTTTTCTTCAATATTTATGATTTTACAGAAGGAAAAAACATGAGAAAATAGAATTATAAAAAGGTAGTTTTTAAAGGTGGTGTAGGTTCATGAAGCATTCACTCTCACGCTTCTTCGGGCTTGGTGACAAAGAGCATCCTGAGCGTGAAACCGATATAGAGGCAGGGATTGCTGAGCATGATACATTAAAGGAAGAGATACAGGAGCTCCCGGTCGACACAATTATGCCTAACCGTTTTCAGCCACGCACCATTTTTTCAGAAGAAAAGATACAAGAGCTGGCCACGACTATTCATACACACGGCATTATTCAACCCATTGTTGTCAGACCAACAGAAGAAGAAGGAAAATATGAACTGATCGCCGGCGAAAGACGTTGGAGAGCGGTACAAACTCTTCAATGGGAGAAGATCCCCGCTATTATAAAAGATTTTACTGATACAGAAACGGCCTCTGTGGCATTGATTGAAAATTTGCAAAGAGAAGAGCTGTCTGCTATAGAAGAGGCTCATGCTTATGCACGTCTTTTAGAGCTTCATGAATTAACGCAAGAGGCACTTGCTCAGCGCTTAGGCAAGGGACAATCGACTGTTGCAAACAAATTAAGACTTTTAAAGTTGCCTGAAGAGGTACAACAGGCCATTTTGGAGAAAAAAATCTCTGAGAGACATGCTCGATCGCTTGTACCCCTAAAGCTTCCAGAATTACAAATTGTTCTATTAAAGGAAATTATCGAAAAGCAGCTGAATGTGAAACAAACTGAAGAGCGTGTAGTGAAGATGCTTGAACAAAAAACAGATCGCAAACCAAAGCCAAAACGTAAGGCGTTTAGTCGAGATACAAGAATTGCGATGAATACCATTCGCCAGTCTCTCCATATGGTAGAAGACAGCGGACTTAAAATAAATACCGAGGAAGAAGAATTTGAGGAGTACATCCAATTAACGATTCGAATTCCTAAATAGAAAAAAGCTGATGAGATGGGACTGACCCCCTAAGATGAGACAAATAAAAAACACCTTCAAGTTTGAAAACGGACCGTTGTGATCCGAAATAAAACATGGAGGTGTTTTTTCTATGGGGACAAGAGTGAGTTATCCAGTTGAAGTCAAACAGAAGGCTGTAGAAATGAGATTGGCAGGTGTACCTATGAAAGAGATCATGCAGGAATTGAATATAAAGAATAAGACGCAGGTTCAGACATGGGTGAGGTGGCATAAGGCTGGGGATACACACAGGTTCGAACAGCCTGTTGGAAAACAATATATCTATGGAAAGGGTCCCGAGTACTCTTCCGAATTAGAGA
>NZ_JBAWSW010000044.1:0-18292 GCF_037104745.1 Bacillus sp. FJAT-53060 | reverse complement strand
CCACGTGTTACTCACCCGTCCGCCGCTTACATCCGGGAGCAAGCTCCCTTCTGTCCGCTCGACTTGCATGTATTAGGCACGCCGCCAGCGTTCGTCCTGAGCCAGGATCAAACTCTCCGAAAAAGAACAAAACCGAAGTTCTGTTTTTCGTCAGTTTGACTGACTACCTATGAAGTATCATAGGATTTTTTATAATAACTCGAATTAACAGGTACGTTTTGTCTTGTTTAGTTTTCAAAGAACTTGTTTATCTCTTGGTAAACGACTATAATATTTTATCACAACGAAGTTGTTAGTGTCAACAAATTTTTGTTATGATGTTTTTTCGCTTCTTCCTCATCAGCGACGTATATTAATTTACCACCATACAGAACCAAAGTCAATAATATTTTTTATTAAATAATAAACCTTTCAATAACTACTAAAGCCACTACGCCTGGAATGCCCAATAAACCACTAATTCCACTCGTTACAGGGTTAATGGAGACATGAAGCCCTAAACTCTCACCGAATAAATTAAGGCAAAATAAAAAAAGAGCGCCTGCCACAAACTTAACTCCGATAATCCCTAACCATTTGAATAGATTGGCTTGAACACCTGACATAAACAACAGTAATACAGCTAGCAAAATTGAACCAATCACTATAACAGGTTCCATAATCCTCTCATCTCCTCTTCATATGAATAGTACAAACATATGAGAGGACTATGTAAAATAGACCTGCTACCTCCAGTTGTTTAAACGTAAATTCCTCTTTTTCGCTTCTCTCAGATAGAAAAAGTACTTCGCTTGAGCAAGCTTTAATTCGAATAGAATGTCCGGTGAAGGCTCAACGCTATTTGCGACAAGCTTTTTTTGTCTGCTCCATTCTTCCTTTTGCTTAAAAAGCTGTTGAATTAGTTTCTCATCGAATTCTTTTCGAATTGATTTTCTGCGAAGAAAACCCATGTACCATACTTCTCCTTCCTACATCTCACGTCTGCCTTCTAGAGCCTTTGAAAGTGTGACTTCATCCGCATACTCTAAATCTCCACCTACTGGGAGTCCGTGAGCAATACGAGAGAGTTTAATTCCTGATGGTTTCAACAATCTAGAGATATACATGGCTGTAGCTTCTCCTTCAATGTTTGGGTTGGTTGCAAGAATCACCTCAGTTACTTGATCGTCTTGCAATCTTTTTAATAGATCAGGAATTTTAATATCCTCTGGCCCAATTCCGTCCATTGGCGAAATGGCACCATGAAGCACATGATATAAGCCGATATATTCTTTCATCTTTTCCATTGCGATCACATCTTTGGGATCCTGTACAACACAGATAACAGATTGATCTCTTCTTTTATCTTCACAGATATAGCAGGGGTCCTGATCAGTGATATGGCCGCAAACCGAACAATAAGTTAAATTGCGCTTTGCATTTACAAGCGCCTTCGCAAAATCTAGTACGACATCTTCCTGCATACTAAGAACAAAAAAAGCCAGACGGACCGCAGTTTTCGGTCCGATTCCTGGCAATTTCATAAAGCCATCAATCAGCTTTGATATTGGTTCAGGATATTGCATCTTCAGTTATTCCTCCTAGAATAAACCTGGCATGTTCATTCCTTTTGTGAATTTACCCATTGTTTCATTTGTTAGCTCATCGATTTTTTTCAATGCGTCATTTGTCGCCGCAAGTACAAGGTCTTGAAGCATATCGATATCTTCAGGATCAACAACTTCTTCATTAATTGCTACATCAACGACTTCTTTTTGTCCATTTACTTTTACAGTGACCATACCGCCACCTGCCGTACCTTCAAGAACCTTTTCTGCAAGCTCCTCTTGAGCCTTAGCCATATCCTTTTGCATTTTTTGCATTTGTTTCATCATTTTTTGCATGTTTCCCATTCCACCGCGCATATGAACACCACTCTCTTTCCTTTTGTTAATCTTTAATTTCAATTAAATCGATTCCAACTAACTTCTTTGCTTCCGCAATCAATGGATTTTCTTCAGTAGAAGTTGACTGACCATCTGCCTGTTCATCTGGCTGATGATCTCTTAAAAATTCTCCTCTTATTTTACCCCATTGTGCGTCAGGAACGCCAACTAATTCCACTCTTTTTCCTAGCATAGACTCTAGCAGGTGCTCAAGGTTAGTTCGAACACCGCTTTTATCTTCAGCCACCATTTTACAATGTATTTCAAACTTAAATTTCAAAACAAAGGCGTGAGATGCAGCTGCAACTGGCTCACTATCCGTTAATAGTGCAGCGTGAGATGCTTTATTCTGCTGTTTCAATTGGACAAGGAGCTCTCCCCATTTGCCTTTTATTTTTTCTAGCTCTGGCCGTTTCGCTTCTTTTAGAATCTCGTGAATTCGGCCAACAGGTACACGATAGCCATTTTTATGACTTGTTTGTGGTCGAGGTGCTTCCTTTTTTTCTTTAGGACTATGAGTCTGAGACATCGGTACTCCCTCAGCTCTTAGCCTTGATAGCTCCTGTTCCAACCTATTTATTTTATCCGTTAATGCTGTCAAATCAGAGTTAGCAGGAGATTGTTTCATTCCAATCATTGACTGACAAAGCTTCACGATAGCTACCTCAAAGAAAATCCTTGGGTGATTCGTCCATTTCATTTCTTGATGGCTCTTATTAAGCACTTCAATCGTCTCATAAAGAAACTGAGGTGTCACACGATCAGAGAGCGTCACAAACTTTTCATCGACTTTTACCTTTTCAAGTACTCCCTCAAGATCTGGCGCCGTTTTATAAAGCAGCATATCTCTAAAGTAAAAGATCATATCCTCTATTAATTTAGCAGCACCTTTCCCCTGCTGGAGCAATTCATTTAATGTATCAAACGCTACTGCAATATTTTGATCAAAAATAGCTTCAGCAAGCTGACTAATGAAATGCTGAGAAACAGCACCTGTAATTAGCAGTGCATCATTAATTGTCAGTTGTTCACCACTAAATGAGATCGCTTGATCCAAGAGGCTTAGCGCATCACGCATACCGCCGTCTGCTGCACTAGCAATAATCTCGAGTGAACCCCCTTGTACATTTAGGCTTTCTGCATCTACAATTTTCTCCATTCTTGCAACAATATCTTTTGTCGTAATTCGTTTAAAATCAAATCGCTGACACCTGGATATGATGGTAAGAGGAATTTTATGAGGCTCTGTGGTAGCCAAAATAAAGATACAATGAGCAGGCGGTTCCTCTAGTGTTTTAAGGAGGGCATTAAATGCCCCGATTGAGAGCATATGTACCTCATCTATAATATAAACCTTGTATGTAACCGCCGAAGGAGCAAATTTCACTTTATCACGTATATCTCGGATTTCATCTACCCCGTTATTAGAAGCAGCATCTATTTCAATCACGTCTGAAATCGAGCCGGTTGTAATCCCTTTACAAGCATCACATTCATTACACGGCTCACTAACAGGTGACTTTTCACAGTTCACTGCCTTTGCAAAAATCTTAGCAGCGCTTGTTTTACCTGTTCCTCTAGGACCTGAAAATAAGTAAGCATGAGAAAACTTTTTCTGCAAAAGGGCATTTTGCAACGTTTTTGTGATGTGTTCTTGTCCATCAACATCCTCAAAAACTTGAGGCCTGAACACTCGATATAAAGCTTGATAACTCACAAATACGCCCTCCTCCATTTATCATCATTTTCATTATACATGATGCAACGATCAATTCAAAAGTACACCTTTATTTTCTAATAAGCGAATTTATATGATTTTTTTTACTTTTCATGTATCAAAAACAAATTTTCTAGTTTTTGAAATGACTTGCCAGACCAAAAAGAACGTTAGTTACCTATTCTAGTTTGTTGTAAAAAGCTGTTTGTATAAATCAAGCAGTTGAGCTATTCTTTGAGCAACAACAAAAACTCACCTAAATAAACTAGATGAGTTACATTTAATATTGATTTACCGTGCACCTTCTGTCGATTCGCTACCCCAAGCGTTACTTAAACAGTTAGCTCGGCCCAGGCAACCCTGCGGCACATGAGAGGTTTCACTTAATGCTGCTTCCTTCCGGACCTGACATGGTTCATGAATTCCCATTGCGCAGGACCCAAACGTCAACACCACTTATTTAAGGCAGACCTTGAAGTAAACGAACCTCGAGAAGGGATTCGGCCTCGCTAGAGCGGATTGCGAGTACAGGGCACCGCTACCTCCCCGCTTAGCACGGCAAAATGAATATTAAATTGTTAGTGACGCAGAAATAAGTATACCTTCTATCAGCCGAAATTGCAAACGACATCCATTCATTTACTTTTTGCTTGTTTCTTTCGTTGACGGAGTTCACGAAAGAATTGACTTAACAGCTCACCACATTCTTTTTCAAGCACACCACCGATAACTTCAGACTGATGATTGAACCGCTCATCATCTAGTAAATTCATTAAAGTACCTGCACAACCACCTTTAGGATCGTATGCACCAAATACGACCTTTTTCACTCTAGAAAGTACAATAGCGCCCGCACACATGGGGCATGGTTCAAGCGTAACATAAAGCACTGCTTCTTCTAAACGCCAGCTCCCAATCGTTTTACACGCTTCATCAATTGCAAGTAATTCTGCATGTGCAATTGAACGCTGTTCACTTTCCCTTAAGTTATGAGCGCGGCTCACAATTTGATCACCAACAACGATTACGGCACCGATCGGCACTTCTCCTATTTGTTCCGCTTTTAAGGCTTCAGAAATGGCTTCTTGCATAAACTGTTCATCTTTCATCATTGCACGGCTCTCTTTTCATGTTTTTTAAAAGGATATTGTGGTTAACATATTACCACACTCTTTTGAAGAAGGTCTTATTTTGCCAAATCATCAAAAGGCACTGCTTATTATTGACATGATCAATAACTTTGATTTTGAAATGGGACATGTGCTCGCTGAAAAAACAAAGCAAATGACCAATAAAATTTTAGCCCTTAAACAATACGCTTTCAAGGAAAATTGGCCAATTATCTATATCAATGATCACTACGGAATTTGGAAGGCAGATATTCAAACTGTCATCGAAAAATGTAAAAACGAAAGAAGCGCCCCCATTTTAAAGCAAATGATACCTTCGAACGATGATTACTTCTTAATTAAACCTAAGCATTCTGCCTTCTATGGAACAGCACTAGAGACACTCTTAAATGAACTAGGAGTTCAGGATGTTATTTTAACTGGAATTTCAGGAAATATCTGTGTTCTCTTCACAGCGAATGATGCTTACATGCGAAAATACAATCTGATTGTACCTAAAGATTGTATTGCTTCAAACAATGATAGAGATAACGATGATGGAGAACGTTCTTTTTGCAAAAATCGCAACTGTCAATGATATCACAAATGAAAAACAAACATGATTTATCCAATACCCTCATAAATTGTTAGCAATAACAAAGGGGGCGTTGATTATTCAAATTTATGTTGTCAAAAGAGGAGATACTTTAAGTGAAATTGCAATGCGTTATAAAACAACTGTAGATGAAATCATCCGTACCAACGAAATCGAAACACCAAATCAACTCGTCATTGGACAAACAATTGTGATCCCAATTAGAGGTCAATTTTACGAGGTCAAACAAAATGACACACTTTATCAAATTGGGAAGAGATTTCAAATTTCAGTGGAAGAATTGGCACGTGTGAATAGAATCCGGCCTGAAGCGATACTTCCTATTCGCTTCTTGCTCTATATTCCACAAAGACCGAAAAGAAACATTAATTCTAATGCTTTTATTGAACCACGTGGAGATCAAGTCAGTGAAAATTTAAAGCAAGCAGCTCGAGAGGCCTCTCCATACTTAACCCATCTACTCGCCTTTAGTTTTCAAGCACAAAGAGACGGAACACTGCGAGAACCACCGTTAGATCAACTACCTGAGATTGCCGCTCAAAGCAGAACCGTATTATCAATGGTGGTCACAAACCTAGAGAACGAAAAATTCAGTGATGAACTTGGACGAATCCTTTTAACAAATCAATCTGTCAAAACCACATTTTTAAATGAAATTGTTCGCATTGCGCAAAATTACCAATTAAAAGAAATCCATTTTGATTTTGAATATTTACGTCCTACTGATAAAGATGCTTATATTCAATTTTTAAGAGAGGCAACAACCCGTATCCATCAAGAGGGCTGGACAATTTCTGTTGCACTTGCCCCTAAAACAAGTAGTGAACAAAAGGGAAAGTGGTATGAAGCCCATGACTATGAAGCCATCGGTAAGATCGTCGATCATGTTGTGCTGATGACCTACGAATGGGGATACAGCGGGGGGCCTCCACAAGCCGTCTCTCCAATTGGACCTGTCCGACAGGTGATTGAATATGCACTGACTGTCATTCCAGCCAATAAAATTGTGATGGGTCAGAATTTATATGGCTATGATTGGACGCTTCCGTACGTTCAGGGTGGCCCCATCGCCAAAGCCGTCAGCCCCCAACAAGCGATCGCGATTGCTAGAGAGAATAATGTATCCATTCTATACGATGAAACGGCTCAAGCACCTTATTTCCGTTATACAGCTGCTAACAACAAAGATCATGAGGTATGGTTCGAAGACGCAAGATCAATTCAAGCCAAATTTAATCTCATTAAAGAGTTAAACTTAAACGGGATTGCTTATTGGAAATTAGGTCTATCCTTCCCACAAAATTGGCTCTTATTATCAGATCAATTTAATATTGAAAAAAGAACGACATCGTAATTCATTCGCTCTCTGTCTCAGAAGGGGTATGGTACAATATTAATTGGTTTGACAACATTATAGATAGAGGAGAACGCCTATGTATCCTGCCCCTTTTATTGCAGTGGAAGGCCCAATTGGAGCCGGAAAAACAACTTTGGCTACAATGCTTGCGAAGGAATTTCAATTTCCTTTAGTAAAAGAGATTGTAGAAGAAAATCCATTCTTAGATAAATTTTATGAAGATATGGAACAATGGAGCTTTCAGCTTGAAATGTTCTTTCTATGCAATCGTTTTAAACAGTTAGAATCTATTGAAGAAAGCTATATCAAAAAACAGCAACCGGTTGTCACGGATTATCATGTCTATAAAAATATGATATTTGCAGAAAGAACCTTATCAAAAAAACACATGGATAAGTACAGAAAGATCTATCACTTGCTATCAGATGATCTTCCTAAACCCAATGCTATGATCTATATAAAAGCCAGCCTTCCCACCTTAATTAATAGAATACAAATGAGAGGACGTTCTTTTGAAGAAGACATCGACCCAGCTTATTTAAAAACCTTAATTGAAGATTATGAGCTGGCCATTGAACATTTAAAACAGACTGACCAAGAGCTTCCTATCTTCACAATTGAAGGAGATCATACAGACTTCGTTTCCTCACAGCAAGATTACAAGCAAATTGTACAGAACATAAAGGAGCAAGTGCTATGAAAAATATCGAAATACCAAAGGATGCAGTCATAACAATTGCCGGGACTGTCGGTGTCGGAAAATCAACCATGACTAAAACAATAGCGGACAAGCTAGGATTTCAAACCTCTCTTGAAAAAGTAGATGACAACCCATACTTAGAGCCTTTTTATTCAGATTTCCAAAGGTGGAGCTTTCATTTACAGGTCTATTTTCTTGCTGAGCGTTTTAAGGAGCAGAAGCGAATTTTTGAGTCTGGTGGAGGATATGTGCAAGATCGTTCAATCTATGAGGACACAGACATCTTTGCTAAAATGCACGCTGACAAAGGTACAATGTCTGAGGTAGACTATGAAACGTATACGAGTCTATTTGAGGCGATGGTGATGACACCTTACTTCCCTCACCCTGATGTACTCATTTATTTACATGGGGACTTAGATCATATATTACATCGTATTGAAGAGCGCGGGAGAGAGATGGAAACTCAAACAGATCGAGCATATTGGGAAGAAATGTACACTCGATATACTGAGTGGATCGAACAATTCGAATTATGCCCAGTGATTAAAATTAATATCGAAAATTATGACTTACTTCATGATGAAAGCTCGCTTGATCCCATTCTTCACGAAATTGCTTCTGTTATTCAAAAAAATCGTTCTTTAACGCAATAAAAAACCCCCTGCATTTCGAATGCAGAGGGTAGACGATTTCCAATTTTTATGCTTGCGTTTCAATTCAACTAAGGTAATATCAATATGGCGGAGGAAGAGGGATTCGAACCCCCGCGGGCTTTGACACCCCTGTCGGTTTTCAAGACCGATCCCTTCAGCCGGACTTGGGTATTCCTCCGTATCGACAAGAATTAATATATCATATCATATCATTTAAAGTCAACATCTATTCAAAAAAAATTCCAATATGTTATTTTTTCATGATTATTTGCCTATAAAAAAGCAGCCAAATGACGGCTGCTCTTGATCTATTTCGTTTCCTGTCTAATTTCTTCAATGAAATGATTCATCTCTTCTTTAAACTCATTTAATGATTCGATAATCTTCGTAAAGTCTGTCACTTGTTTGGCTTGTTCGTTTGTTGAACTGCTGATTTGCGAGATGTTTTCAGACAAAGTGCCAATGCTGTCTTGGATTTCTTTAAGGAATGTATTAATGGTTTCAGCCGCTTCCTTTGAACCATCTGATAATTTACGCACCTCATCTGCAACGACTGCAAATCCTTTTCCATTTTCACCTGCTCTTGCCGCTTCAATTGCAGCATTTAGTCCTAGCAGGTTTGTTTGTCTTGCAATCCCGCCAATGGTTTTGACAACTTCTTCAATGTTCGAAGACTTCTCTTCCGCTCTTTCTGCCTGCTCGCTTATTTCTAAACTAGTAGCAGCCAACTCTTGTGAATGCGCAGCAATTTGCTCAATTCCACCTTGTAGTTCTTTCGCTACTTTATTAATATGCTCCATATATCCACTTAATTTCTTTTCACGGTGATGTGAAAAGGCCACTAAAAATGAGCCAATCACTTTTCTATCTCCATCAAAAATCGGATAACCTTTTACAGCAATTTCATAACCATATAATGACTCTGGTAAATGACCGTCGTATTCTTGTCCTCTTAATGTCGTCGCCACATTTTGGTCCTCTGGGTTCAATGCGTCCCCTACTTTAATGCCAAAATCTACTGTTTTGGACGGGTAATAACAAATCACCTTCTCTGTATCAGTAATGCCGAAAAGGATACTTTCATCTAAAACTTTTCTGAGTAAATGAGCCATTTCAACATAATAGTCAAGCCTATTCAAAATTATTCCTTCTTTCCTAGAAGCTTTTAGTTTTTTTATCGGCTTCATTTAGAAAAGCTGTAGGAGTTTAGGTAAAAAGAATAAGATGCCGTGGCGGCACCTTATTTCATCACTTCTTTATTTCCCATATAAGGACGCAGTACCTCTGGAATAATCACTGTGCCGTCCTCTTGTTGGTAGTTTTCTAAAATGGCTGCTACGGTTCTTCCTACCGCTAAACCAGATCCATTTAATGTGTGGACATGTTCAGGTTTTGCCTTAGGCTCTGGGCGGAAACGAATGTTTGCTCGTCTTGCTTGAAAAGCTTCAAAATTACTGCAAGAAGAAATTTCACGATACGTATTTTGGCTCGGAATCCATACTTCGATGTCGTATTTCTTCGCAGCTGTGAAGCCTAAATCTCCCGTACACATGCTCATGACACGGTAAGGTAGGTTCAATAGCTGAAGGACTTTTTCTGCTTGATTCGTTAGTTTCTCTAATTCTTCATAAGAATCTTCTGGTCTGACAAACTTCACGAGCTCTACCTTGTTGAATTGATGCTGACGGATGAGTCCGCGTGTATCTCTACCGGCAGAGCCAGCTTCTGATCTAAAGCACGCACTGAAAGCTGCATAATTAATTGGCAGTTGCTCTCCTTCAAGGATTTCGTCACGGTGCATGTTGGTAATTGGCACTTCAGCTGTTGGAATGAGGAAATAATCTTCTTCGCGAATTTTAAATGCGTCCTCTTCGAACTTTGGAAGCTGGCCAGTCCCGGTCATGCTTGCTCTATTGACCATGTAAGGCGGAAGCACTTCAATAAAACCAAATTCATCTACATGTAAATCAAGCATAAAGTTATAGAGTGCACGCTCTAAGCGTGCGCCTAGCCCTTTATAAAAAACGAAACGGCTTCCTGTGACTTTTCCTGCACGTTCAAAATCTAAAATATTTAGCTCGTCTGCTACATCCCAATGAGGCTTTGGTTCAAATGAGAATGCTGGCTGTTCCCCCCATTTTCTCACTTCAATGTTGTTATCTTCTGTTTCACCAACCGGTACAGAGTCATGAGGAATATTCGGAATTGAGAAAAGGATGGTTTGCAGACTGTCTTCTACTGTTCTTAACTCATCATCCAGCTTCTTAATCTCATCTCCTACCTGACGCATCTCTTGAATAATGTGATCGGCGTCTTTCTTTTCTCTTTTTAAAACGGCTATTTGCTGTGATACTTCATTTCTTCGGCTTTTTAATTCTTCTGTTTTACCGATTAATTCTCTTCTTTTTTGATCCAGCTCACCAAACTTATCAAAATCCGCTAAATCTTCGCCACGGTGTGCTAGCTTTTCTTTAATTTGATCAAAGTCCGTGCGCAGTTGTTTAATATCCAGCATGTGTTACACTCCTTTTTTTATCGAAAAATAAAAAAAGCCCTCATCCCATGAAAGGGACGAGAGCTCTCGCGTTGCCACCCTGATTGAAAACATGCATAATCATGCTTTCCTCTTTCCTTTGTAACGGCATCACCGTAAATGCTTACTTCACTTGTTTCAGCATTTCGCTCAAGGATGGATTCAGAATGCATCTTTCACCGATTCTCACCAACCATCGGCTCTCTGAGAAAGAGGAGCTTCTTACTATTTCCCGTCAACGCTTTTTCGATCTTTGATTGTGATTTTAATGTACTATAAGTTTTATCTCTTTTCAACCGTTTTATACAGCTCGTTTCGTTTTGTAGGACTGCACCATCTCAACAAACAGCTGCGTTAACCGGTGGTCATCTGTCAGCTCTGGATGAAAAGAACAACCTAATATATGGTTTTCTTTCGCCATCACAATCCTGCCATCATACTCAGCCATGACCTCTACGCTTTCATCAGCACTGATGATATGAGGTGCACGGATAAACACCCCTGTAAAGGGTACATCCAGTCCTTTCACTTCTACATCTGCTTCAAAGCTGTCTACCTGTCTACCAAATGAATTACGTGCGACAGATACATTTAACAGTCCAAGGTGAGCATCTTCTCGACCTTCTACATACTTTGCCAACATAATCAAACCCGCACATGTTCCAAAGATCGGTTTCCCTTGAGCAGCGAACGCTTTGATCGGATCAATGAATTGGTACGTATCCATGAGTCTTCTCATCGTCGTACTTTCTCCACCAGGGATTATTAAACCGTCAACAGTTTCTAGCTCTTCTACTCGTTTAATGATCTTTCCTTCTGCGCCACAAGCTTCAATCGATTGAATATGCTCTCTCACCGCTCCTTGAAGCCCTAGTACACCAATTGTTAGCATGTTCGTTTGCGCTCCCTTAATTACCAGCCACGCTCTTGCATACGTTCTTCTGGCAGTAGATTTGATATTTCAATTCCTTTCATGGCTGTCCCCAATTCTTTAGAAAGCTCTGCAATGAGACGGTAATCTGTGAAATGAGTTGTTGCTTCAACAATCGCTTTAGCAAACTTAGCAGGATTTTCTGATTTGAAAATACCGGATCCGACAAATACACCGTCTGCTCCAAGCTGCATCATTAACGCAGCATCTGCTGGTGTCGCAACGCCTCCAGCTGCAAAGTTAACAACTGGTAGTTTGCCGTCTTTTTTGATTTGAAGCAATAATTCATAAGGTGCTCCTAGATTCTTTGCTTCTGTCATTAGTTCATCTTCACTCATCGCTGCTACTTTTCGAATCTGAGCATTAACCTTTCTCATATGACGAACAGCTTCTACAATGTTACCTGTCCCAGGTTCTCCTTTCGTACGCAGCATAGATGCGCCTTCTGCAATACGGCGGGTTGCTTCACCTAGGTCACGACATCCACATACAAAAGGTACCGTGTATTCATTTTTATTTAAATGGAATTCCTCATCTGCAGGCGTTAGCACTTCACTCTCATCGATATAATCAACACAAAGTGCTTCAAGAACACGAGCCTCCACGATGTGGCCGATACGTACTTTTGCCATGACTGGAATCGTTACTGCATTTTGTACTTCTTCTACGATTCTTGGATCTGCCATACGGGCAACACCGCCTGCTGCACGGATATCAGCTGGTACTCGTTCTAGTGCCATGACTGCGACAGCACCTGATTCTTCTGCGATTTTCGCCTGCTCAGCATTGACGACATCCATAATGACGCCACCCTTTTGCATTTCTGCCATTCCACGTTTAACTCGTTCAGTTCCCTTATTGCTCACAATTGTTTCCTCCCATTTGTCTATTCATTTGCTTTAACATCTTTATCATACAAGTGAGATAGTATAACAATAAAGAGAGACATATAACAATTCAAACAACTGACAAAAAAGAAGAAACCTTTATATATAAAGGATTAACAACAGAAATGAAGGCATTTCCTCTTTTAAGTATCATTTACATGCTATAATGAAATTATAACAATTTTACATTCATTGGAGGATTCTCATGCATATTGATATCCACCGACACTCAGATATTTCTCTTTCAAATCAGATTTACTTTTCAATCGTTGATCACATTCAATCTGGTCTGCTTCAGCAGGGGGACAAGCTACCAACTGTACGTGATTTAGCGAAGCAGCTCAATGTGAGTCTTGTAACAGCTGCAAAAGCCTATACACGGCTCAAGGAAGACGGATATTTAACAGCTGTGCAAGGTAAAGGGACATTTGTGGATGAGTTGCAAGAGCAAACAGACATCCCGGTTCAGTCATCTACCTCTTTCGATTGGCAATTGTCCATTCCAGATTATTTGCCAAGGTCTCAATTCGCTCAGTATCATTATGTAGAAGAAGCGATTAACCTTTCTTCCTCTATGATCGATCCAGGCCTTTTACCTAACCGATATTTAGAAAAAGAATTGCAACATGTGCTCGCTCGACATCCTCAAATCATGTCGAAATACGGAGAAATACAAGGTGACCTTCAGCTTCGTCAGGTCATTCAGTCTTTTTTAGAAACATTAGATGTGCCTTCTACTCCGGAAAATATCCTTGTGACAAGTGGTTCTCAGCAAGGGCTTGATTTGGTGGCACGTACGTTTATCGGAACGGATGATGTCGTAGTTATGGAGGCACCAACCTATCCAGGTGCGATTGATGTCTTTATGGGTAGAGGGGCAAGAATTATTACAGTTCCTGTCGACCATGAAGGAATGAACATGAAACAGATTCAAAGCATAATTGATAAATATAAGCCAAAGCTTATCTATACGATTCCTACTTTTCACAGTCCGACAGGCGCCAGTATGTCGATGAAACGCAGAAAACAGCTTCTCTCACTGGCACAAAGCATAGATTGTCTCATTGTAGAAGATGATCCCTATCGAGAGCTTTATTTTGAAAAGAAGCCGCCATCACCAATTAAAAGTCTGGATCACGATGGACACGTCATTTATTTACGAGGATTAAGTAAAACACTTGCTCCAGGGTGCAGAATTGGGATCATTACTGCATCAGGCTCTATATTTAATCGTTTATTAGCTGCAAAGGCCAATAATGATTTGGGCAGCCCTCTTCTCACACAAAAGGCCATTTTACCGTTTTTAACGTCAAAGAAAATGATTGAGCATACGAAGAAGTTAAGAACAGCCTTGAAGGTGAGACGCGATTTAATGGTGGATATTTTGACGAAGCATGCACTAAAGGACGTCACATGGCAAGTTCCACAGGGCGGTCTCAATTTATGGCTCAGCTTTCCTTACTGGGTCGATACGCGTGCACTATTACATGAAGCGCGTAAGCAGCAAATCACCTTTTTGCCAGGCTCTGTCTGCTACCCTGGGGAGCCGAAGCAGAATTATATCCGCCTCAGTTTTTCTTATGTGAATGAAAAATCTTTGGCTGAAGGCATGGAAAAATTATGTGGTATTTTTCAGCAAGCCTTGTCCACCCCTCAAAATCACAAACAATCGCTTTTCTTTTAACGACAAAAAACTGCCCTCCATAAATAGAGAGCAGTTTTTTATTAGAACCAACCTGTTACTGTATCAACGATTCCGCCCCAAATGCCAGCGAAGAATCCACCTACACCGCGCACTGCAAGGATGAACCAGTTTGCTTTTTCAACACCTGTTTTCGTCACAAGCTCAACACCTGATTGGTCTTTATTCAAATAGCCATAGTCCTTCTCATCACCAGAATAAGAAGTCGTCAGCATGCCAACCTTCGTTCCTTTTTTAATAGGAGCTTCTAAGTTCTTTTTCTCGATATTTACTTTTGCTTTATAGCTCTTCTCGAAACCATTTTTGACTGGCACAGAAAAAGCTTCTTTCGTTACGACGGATACTTCTTTATCTTTCCCTTTATCGACTCCGATGTCTTCATTGATTTGCTGACCTTCTTTGTACATTTCTTTCATCGTAAAGTTTTTAAAAGCATAGTCGAAAAGTTTTTTCGCCACATCGAAACGAGATGTATGGAGATTTCCTTTTGCATTCAAGATGACTGCGATGACACGCATGTCACCTTGTTTTGCTGTACCTGTAAAGCTTGAACCAGCTGAATCAGTAGAGCCCGTTTTCAGACCGTCCACTCCTTCATATTCACT
Source organism: Bacillus sp. FJAT-53060 (assembly GCF_037104745.1). Lineage (NCBI taxonomy): Bacteria > Bacillati > Bacillota > Bacilli > Caryophanales > Bacillaceae > Bacillus > Bacillus sp. FJAT-53060. The sequence continues at coordinate 3,554 of NZ_JBAWSW010000044.1, read as the reverse complement.
CACAAGTCCTTTAAGCATGAAGTTCCAGTTGGGCATGTCCATTTCATCGTCTGTGCCTTCTCTGAACTTTGTTTTAGCGATACTTGCTGTTTCAAGAATTTCTGGGTGGTCTTTGATAAGGTGCTGTGCAAGCAATGCCATATCCTTCGCAGATACTTCACTTTCTTCATCAGGACCCGTACCATTTGGCTGTTTGCCGTGTAGGTCTTTATTTTCTAGACCAGTTGCATTGACGAATTTGTAGTTTGTTAAACCTAGTTCTTTCGCTTTTGCGTTCATTTTTTCAACGAACTTCGATTCTGATCCAGCGATCACCTCTGCTAGGCCAATCGCTGCTGCATTTGCTGAATAAATAGCCATTGCTTGATAAAGTTCTTTGACTGTATACGAGCCATCTTTTCTCAAAGGAACATTGGATAAACTGCGGTCCTGAGAAATTTCGTATACATAATCATCTGGCGTATACGTTTGATCCCATTTTACTTTGCCTTCAGAAATAGCCTCTAGCAATAGATACTCTGTCATCATCTTTGCCATACTTGCAATAGGCAGCCTTTGTTCTGCGTTTTTACTATAAAGAATTTTACCTGTAGAAGCTTCAATAAGGATGGCTGCTTTCGCATTCACATTGAATGGATCTTCAGCCGCTTTTGCTTTGGACATTGGTGTAAACATTGTAACAATCAATGCCAGTGCAAGGATAGAGACCATAAGCTGTTTCAACATCTTGCTGTTCAATCGTCATACCTCCGTATTCATCTTTTTTCGACGTTTTTCATATATATTTAATCCACAAGGGCTTATTTCAACACAACAGTATAAATTTTATCACAATAAAGATAAAAAAAATAGACAGAGCCATAGTCCCTGTCAAATGTAATTTGATTGTCACAATTTATCAAGAAATTGTGTAGTTTGGTGATTCTTTTGTAATTTGCACATCATGTGGATGGCTCTCACGAAGACCTGCACCTGTCATGCGAATGAACTGTGCTTCTTCTCTAAGTGTACGTAAGTCTTGAGTTCCACAATAGCCCATACCAGAACGAATTCCGCCAACTAGTTGATAAACTGTATCAACAACTGGCCCTTTGTATGGTGTACGGCCTTCAATACCTTCTGGAACGAATTTTTTATTATCTTCTTGGAAGTAACGATCTTTACTTCCTTTTTCCATTGCAGCAACAGAACCCATACCGCGATAAACCTTGAAGCGTCTACCTTGGAAAATTTCTGTTTCTCCTGGACTTTCAGATGTACCCGCTAGAAGGCTCCCTAGCATAACGGCATGTCCACCAGAAGCTAGTGCTTTCACGATATCACCTGAATATTTAATTCCGCCATCTGCAATAATAGCTTTACCATGCTTTCTTGCTTCTGTTGCACAGTCATAAATCGCTGTGATTTGTGGTACACCCACACCTGCAACAACACGTGTTGTACAAATTGATCCTGGTCCGATACCAACTTTCACAATATCTGCTCCTGCTTCAAATAATGCCTTTGTTGCTTCAGCTGTCGCAACATTACCAGCAATGATGTTAAGAGAAGGATATGTTTCACGGATTTTCGATACAGTGTTTAGAACACCTTGGGAATGACCGTGTGCTGTATCAATGACAATGACATCAACATTGGCTTCAACTAATTTTTTCACACGAGTCATTGTGTCGCCAGTGACACCAACAGCGGCACCCACAATTAAACGGCCATGTGCATCTTTAGAGGAGTTAGGGAATTCAATCACTTTTTCAATATCTTTGATTGTGATGAGACCTTTTAACGTTCCTTCATCATCTAAAAGAGGTAATTTTTCAATTTTGTATTGCTGTAGAATTTTTTCAGCTTCTTCCAATGTTGTTCCAACAGATGCTGTAACAAGTTCCTCTTTTGTCATCACATCGCTAATCTTCATTGAATAATCCGAAATAAAACGAAGGTCACGATTCGTAATAATACCAACAAGCTTTTGATCTTCTTCGTTGTTTACAATCGGCACACCAGAAATACGGTATTTACCCATTAAATGCTCTGCATCGAACACTTGATGATCTGGTGTTAAGAAGAATGGATTTGTAATAACACCACGCTCTGAGCGTTTTACTTTGTCCACTTGTTCTGCTTGCTGTTCAATGGACATGTTCTTATGAACGATACCCAGACCACCTTGACGTGCCATTGCAATCGCCATTTGTGATTCCGTCACAGTATCCATTCCTGCACTAATAATTGGAATGTTGAGCTTTAATGTGCTTGTTAATTCAACTGATAAATCGACATCACGTGGAAGCACCTCAGACTTTGCTGGAACAAGCAAAACATCGTCAAACGTCAAACCTTCTTTTGAAAATTTACTTTCCCACATTAGTAAATCCCCCTCTTTTCGGCAAAATATTATATGTAGATTATCAACTAGAAAACAGCATGTCAAGGAAGCAACAAACAGTTGCAATTTTTAGAAAATATAGAGAGAGTTGAGGAAGAAGATGAAAAGTTCAGGATGGAAGGATTTAAAACGTTTTTACTCACTTGAAACTTCCCAGAAGTTTCTATTTCAACAATATGAGAAACGAAATATTCAAGATGCGAGTCAACAAGCCTATAAAAACTGTGAGCGCTTTATTTATTTTTTAAAACATGGTCATACATTCTATGAACAGGCCGCCATAGCTCCACTAGAACTAAAGCCGATTTTATTATTTTATGGGATGGCGCAGCTGCTGAAAGCATGTTTGCTGACAGTTGATCCCCATTATCCTTCTCAAACCTCTGTCTTAGCTCATGGCGTGACGTCAAGAAAAAGAAAAAAACAGCATTATCGTTTTAGTGAAGATGAAGTAAAAATTCAACGAAATGGACTATGCATGCATGTGTTAAAGTACTTATTTCATTTAGATGGCCTTGAAGATGAGCGATTTACGATGATCCATCTCCTTTCGAAAATACCTGAAATGAGTCATGTTCTTGAGTTTCAAAAGCTGCCTTTAACATTAGTCAAAGTGAAACAATCCAATGGAATCATGATTCAAGATCATATTCCACTGCTTTATAATATGTCAGTTGAACGGTTTATTGAGTATTTTGAATTCCATACAAGTTGGAAGCTCAAACAGAGAGAAGCCAAAAAGCTGACGTTTGATGTATTTCTAGAAGAAAATCCTGCTCTTGCTACTCATCTTCATTATGATTTAGAAATGGATCATTGGTTTATTCCATCAACACGAGATGCATTTCTAGGGATTCCAGAGATTATCAGCCATTACTTGTTAATGTATAACCTTAGTATGATTGCTCGTTACGAAACAGAATGGTGGTACGAGCTGCTGTCTCAATACATTAGTGATGATTACGTCATGATTGAACGCTACATGGAGATTGCAGAAGAAAAGTTTCCATCCTATATCATGATGTTGTTAGAAGAAAACACAAAAAAGACCAGTTCCGTCTGGAACTGATCCTTATAAAGCTTGGCGGCATCCTACTCTCACAGGGGGAAACCCCCAACTACCATCGGCGCTGAAGAGCTTAACTTCCGTGTTCGGTATGGGAACGGG
>NZ_JBAWSW010000043.1:0-18905 GCF_037104745.1 Bacillus sp. FJAT-53060 | reverse complement strand
AATTCTTTAGAATAGTGTTGAAATTGTTGTCCCTTTCTAGCCATAAAAAATCCCCTCCAAGTATAGTGTAACAGCCAAGATATGTTCTTGGGCTTTTTACACTGTCTACTTAGAGGGGATAATATCAGATCTCAGTCTTTTTGAATACTCTATAAAAATTGAGCAAGAATGAATGTCCATATACACACGATACCGAGCAAGATGAAGCTGTACTTCACCGTCTTTTGAAAGAGCTCTGATTCTTTACCTGTTTCTCCTACAGCTGCTGTAGCGATGGCGATTGATTGTGGAGAAATTAATTTCGCCATGACTCCACCGGTCGTATTCGCACCGATTAATAGACCTACCTGTGAGCCGATTTGAGAAGCAGTGACCGCTTGAAGGTTACCGAATAAGGCATTATTACTTACAACAGACCCAGTAATAAACACACCAATCCAACCAAGCACTGGGCTGACAAGAGGGAATAAATCGCCTGTTTTTGCAAGCGCAAGTCCAATCGCAGAGCTAAGTCCAGCAAAGTTCGACAAGCCTGCAAAACCCATGACAAAACAAATGGTGAGAACAGGTACCCAAAGCTCCTTCACCGCTGCTTTTAAGCAGACAGCGCCTTCTTTTAATTTGATCGTTCTGCTAAACAATCCTGTCAGTATGACCGCGATGAAAATGGCAGTACCTGTTGCACTGACGACATCCATCTTAAAGATCGCATCAATTGGAGTTTCTGTTTGTGCAATTGGCGGTAATTTCACAATTTGCTGATGTAGAAACGGCACTTTCACTAAAATCGTCGTCCAGTTCAGTGGTCCTCCTTCAGCAAACAATGCTTTAAATGCTGGCAGACTCCATACTGTAATAACAGCAGTTAAGATATAGAACGGAGACCATGCTTTCATGACTTCAATGCCGCTATACGTTTGCTTTTGTTCAATGGCTGGTGCTCCTTCTTCACGATATATATGTTTTGGCTGCCATTTTTGAAGAAATAAAGCCAAGATCCCCATACTTGCTAAGGCTGAAATAATATTGGCAAGCTCAGGACCCATAGTGACCATCGTCACAGCTTGCAAAATGGCATAACTTCCACTAACAATAAGTAGTGCTGGCAAAGTTTCTTTGATCCCTTTGAAGCCGTCTACAATCAGAATCAGTAGAAACGGGATACAGAACGAAATAAACGGAATCGTATACACAAGAGTTTGAGATAAAGCGAGCGGTGTGATATTACCCATTTGCGCCCCTGTAATGACTGGGATTCCCACTGCACCAAATGCGCCAGATGCAGCATTGGCAATTAAGCAGAGCATCGCAGCTTTGAGTGGTTTAAACCCAAGCTCTGTTAGTAAGGCAGCACTGATTGCAATCGGTACACCAAATCCAGCTGCGCCCTCTAAAAATGCGTTAAAACTAAAACCAATTAATAAGAGCTGAAGACGTTGATCTTGAGAGATCCCTGCAATACTAGAACGAATGACATCAAATTTTCCTGATTTCACAGCAATTTTATAGAGCCATACGGCCATGATGACGATATATCCAATCGGCCACAGCCCATTAGATATACCGAGCAGCACAGCAGATAATGCCTTTTCAATTGGCATATGAAAGAAGAAAACAGCTGTTACAAAACTGACGATTAAGGTAAAAAAAGCGGCTAAAACACCTTTTAACTTAAATACGGTTAATGCAAGTAGGAAAAATAAAATTGGAAGCATTGCCACCAATGCACTCACGAACTCATTACCAAACGGATCATAGATTTGCTGCCACATAACGATTCATCCTTTTCTGCTCAGATAGGTTGCCTTGATTGATTAAAAATGAGGAGCCAAGATCTCTTTTAACACTTTCACACTATGTTCGAATTTTTCTTTTTCTGTGTCATTTAGTGCAAGCTCCATCACGTTTGTTGCACCATTTCTGTTCACAAGGGCAGGTACACCAATGTAGACATCCTCTGCTCCGTACTCTCCATCTAAATACGTACTGACAGTCAAAATGCTGTTTTCATTATGCAAGATCGCTCTTGTGATGCGAGCTAAACTCATCGCTACGCCGTAGTATGTGGCCCCTTTTTTCTCAATAATTTGGTAAGCGGCGTGACGAACATTTTCCATTATCTCATCTAAGTCTTCTTGTTTGTATTGGTCATTTCTCTTCATTAATTCTGTGATCGGTACACTTCCGATATTCGCATGACTCCAAACAGCAAGCTCTGTATCCCCATGCTCTCCAATGATGTACGCATGCACGTTGTACGCCGCTGCTTCAAAGTACTCACTGAGCATATATCTAAATCTTGCGGTATCCAGAGTGGTACCACTACCAATCACTCTTTCTTTTGGAAGTCCACTGAATTTCCAAGTCGCATATGTCAAAATATCAACAGGGTTTGTGGCAATTAAGAAAATGCCATCGAATCCGCTTTTCATGACATTTTCTACAATGCCTTTAAATATATTTAAATTCTTCTCAACAAGGTCAAGTCTTGTTTCACCTGGCTTTTGGTTCGCTCCAGCACAGATACACACAATATCTGCATCCTGACAATCCTCATAATCTCCATACCATGTATTCACAGGATGCGGGGCAAAAACTTTCCCGTGGTTTAAATCCATCACGTCACCCATTGCTTTGTCCTGGTTCAAATCTATAACAACCAATTCATCTGTGATCGCTTGATTTATTAATGTAAAGGCATAACTACTGCCAACGAAACCTGCTCCAATAAGTGCTACTTTGTTTACTTTCTCATTTGTCATGTTTCCTCATCCTCCCGTAAAACTAAGTTGTTTTGTTTGTGAATATTTTCACATTTATATTGTGCAATACATCACAAACTTTTGCAAGGGGATTGCTCAAAAAAATATGTATCGAATTTGTGAACACTCTTATTATGGTTTCAAACCGCTGTCTCCATACATATTTTCACAAAGAAAGCTGCCCCACTCTCTAAGGTCCCCCGTTGATCATACCCCGATACAAATAAACACATGACCGATGACAAACCAAATGGGTGCAAAAACCTGATATTGGATTGACGAGTTGACAACCCCTTCTCCGAACATAACCACCTCTACAGCTACCTGTCTGGTGATTCCCATTAAATCCGCTGGTACATCACGCATCTCCACAAAGGATTTGACCATTTCAGTAAAAAGTTCTTCCTTTTCAAATGTAAACGTATGACCAATGGCTGGAACGATGACACCTCACTGCGGGTGTGCATTGATTATTTTTTCGATGACCGTTTCATAATGCCTCTTTCTCCCACTGTGACGAGAATACGTGCCTTCGCTTACTGAAATGTGTTTGGAGCTTGTAATGGAGATTTTTTCTTGGAACATCGTTTGAAGGGTTTCCTTCAGCAAATGTTTTGAATCAGTTGCATAGTGCTCCATCTGCATGGCTTGGTATTCCGAGCTTCTCGGCTTGAAGCTGAATAAACCAATCTTTCTTTAATAGCAGGTACGTAAGAGGCAGAGGCATCACAAGAGCGCTGTTGATGACGGCTATTTTCTATGATGTGGATAAAACATCAACGGCAATCTGCGCATCAAGTGAGAATCCTACGAGAATCACTGTACGGCTTTGCGCATGCTACCTAATCCATGAGATGTCCTCACGGGCGCTTTTTCTCATTGAAAATGGCTCTTCATTTGCTCTTGTCCCATGACCGATGAGATCAGGGATATAGCAATTGCAATCATACGTTTCCTTGAACATTTCGATCTGCTACTGCCACATCCAGCTACTCACTCCACCACCATCAGGAAGATCATGATTGTCTCTTCAACCATCGACAACTCGTCCATCATCCTTAGTATAAGAAAAAAGCAGCCGCTTTTGAGCAGACTGCTTTTTCTATATGCTCCCTTCTAATATAAGGGAAACACAACATATTTGGCTATTTTTTCAAATCCTCGATTGAATTGACGTTCTTCATATAGGTCGGAACCACAAGGCCAATTTTAACACCTTTCATACTTGTACCCACATCTTCATATTTGCCTTTAAATTTCTCTGCATATACTTTATGTGTTTGTGGTAACCATGCTGCAAGCGAAGCATCTCCGCTTCCATCAGCGATTGCTGTCCACATTGGCCCAGCTTCGACTTGAGTCAGCGTTACGTTATAACCTAAATCCTCTAACACTTTTCCTACAACATTTGTACTAGCGATTTCACTATCCCAAGCAACGTAGACAAGTTTAATTTTTTCACCATTCACCTTATCTACACCTTTTGTCCACTTACTTACTAAGTCCTCATGTTTCTTCACAAAGTCCGCCGCCGCATCCTTTGGCTTTTTCCCTTCTTGAATCGCAAGCATGACTTCTCCCATGTCATCTTCAGACCAATTAAACTGGCTAAGTAATTTATTTGCTTGTGGTTGATCTTTTGCAAAATCTTTTCTTGTAATTGTATGAATTTCTTCTGCTTCACCATAAACACCTTTAGGGTCTTTCAAATACTTCAAATCATACTTAGAGAACATCCAATGAGGATTCCATCCAGTAATGATGATTGGATCTTTTTTATCATAGGCCTTTTTTAAAGACGCAGTCATGGAAGAACTAGACCCTGAAGTCACTGACCACTTAGATAAATCGTAATCCTTTAAAGCATTATCTGTTGCTTCCATAATACCCGCACCTGGATCAATTCCAGTAATCTTATACTTCACCTGTTCTCCAACTGATGCGTCCTTATTACTCGCTGAACTACCACAAGCAGCTAATCCTAAAGTCAAAATCGCTGCCGCACTTACTCCTACAATTTTCTTAAACATTAAACATCCCCCCTAGTTTTTTTGGTCTTAATATTTTGTGTAATTCGGTCAAGAACAATAGCCAAAATAACGATGGCAATCCCTGCCTCTACACCAGTTCCTGTTTTTAATTGAGTAACAGCTCGATATACTTCTTCACCTAATCCAGGCGCACCAACCATTGATGCAATGACAACCATAGACAAGGCCAACATAATGCTTTGGTTGATCCCAGCTAGAATCGTTTTTGTGGCAAGTGGCAACTGCACTTTAATCAAACGTTGACTCGTTGTTGAACCAAATGCCTCAGTCGCTTCAATTAAAGTAGCTGGAACTTGTTGGATACCTAGTATCGTCATCCTAATCGTAGGAGGCATCGCAAAAATAACAGAAGCTACAACGCCAGGTACTACCCCAATATTAAAGAAGAAAATAGCAGGTAACAGATAAACGAAAGCAGGCATCGTCTGCATTAAGTCTAAAATAGGTGTCACAATCTGCCTAACCGTATTTTTCTGTGAAGCCCAAATGCCAATCGGAATACCGATAATAATCGAAATGATAACAGATGTTAAGACTAATGATAGCGTCTGTAACATAGCACTCCAATAACCTAGATAATCAATGATAAAGAATCCGATTAATGCAAAGATCGCAATTCCTCTTTTACTAATTAGCCATGTAACACCAGCAAAAATGATGGTCAAAATGATAGGTGGAATAAATCCTAAACCATCTGTAATCATTTGAACAAATGCAGCTAAACCATTAGCAATACCATCAAAAATTCCACCAAATGTCGCTGTTAACCAATCAATAAATTGATCAATCCAATCTGCTAAAGGGATTCTAGGAAGTGATGACAAAGATAGCATTTAGTTCACCTCCTGTGTGTGAATTAAATTAATGTATTGATCATTTCCTGCAAGCGCTCCAATGAGTGCTCCTTTCACAACTATACCCTTCATACGGTTTTTATCGTCTACGACAGCAATTGGGATATTAGATTCTGAGACAAGATCGAAAAGATCCGTTAAAACAGTATCTTGATGAATTGTTTTCATATTTTGTTGAATAACATTTTTTAAGGCTAGTTGATTTTCCTTTGCTCGCTGTGCTTCTTCTGCAGAAATGACCCCTAACAGGCGATTTTGCTTATCGACTGCATAGATAGAAGATATACCTAAGTTTTTCATCAAGGTTAAAGCGACTCTTGGCCCCTTATCAATCTGAACGGTTTCTGCTCTTTTCATAATGTTCCCAGCTGTCAATACTTTGGATAAATCTACATCCTCAACAAATCGTTCTACATATTCGTTTGAAGGATTCATTAAAATTTCTTCTGGTGAACCAATTTGTACAATATTGCCGTCCTTCATTAGAACAATACGGTCACCAATTCTCAGAGCTTCATCTAAATCATGTGTAATAAAAACAATCGTTTTACCAACCGAACTATGAAGATCTAATAACTCATCCTGCATGTCCTTTCTAATAAGTGGATCGAGCGCACTAAATGCTTCATCCATTAGTAATATGTCTGGATCATTTGCAAGTGCACGGGCTAGCCCTACACGTTGCTGCATCCCTCCACTTAATTGGTTTGGAAACTGATCCTCAAATCCTTCAAGACCCACGAGCTTAAGTGAATCCATCGCTTTTTGCTTACGCACTTCTTTCTCAACACCCTGCAATTCAAGACCGTATTCTGTGTTCTCAAGAATTGTACGATGCGGGAACAATGCGAAGTTTTGGAAGACCATGCTGATCTTTTTCCGTCTCACTTCACGCAATTGGTCCTTTGACATATTTGTTATCATATCCCCATCAATATATATTTCACCGGAGGTTGGTTCGATTAACCTATTTAGCATCCGCACAAGTGTGGACTTTCCACTCCCTGATAGCCCCATGATGACAAATATCTCGCCGTCATAAACATCAAAATTTGCTCGATTGACACCAACTGTTGCGCCGGTCTCTTTTAGGATATCTCGTTTTGTTTTGCCTTTTTCAAGCATTTGAGATGCTTTTTTAGCATTTTTACCAAAAATTTTAGATACATTATTTATCTTAATTTTGATCTTTCTTTCTTCAGAATTCATTATTCCCCTCCAAATTAGCATCTTTATAACCGTAACATAAGCGTTATGATGCGAACAATCTTTAGAATTCGCTTATTTCCGTACAATATGTATGAATTCCATATAGAGGTCTGGTGATTAGAGTTTATACGCCGTTTTACTCTTAAATCCTAAAGAATGCTTCAAAAACTACATATTTTATGGGGTATTTTATCTAAAAAGTAAATATTTTACCGTAATTAAATAATTGGGAATACCTAATTGTGTTAAGTCGAATACTCGTGGACTTTTTGATCATTGGCGAGCTGCACCCCTGAACAGGAATGACCGAAAATGGTCACATAAAAACCTTTTTCAATTAAATTTTAATAAAATTTATAAAAACTGCCTGCAACTTTAGTTACAGACAGCTCATTTTTTAGGACTCTAGTGCAGCCCGCTTAATATGATCTTGAAGCTCAAGCATACGTTTTGTTCCATCTTCACGTAATCGTTTGTTTTCTTCTTCAATCTGTTTTGTCTCTTTCATTCCTTGTACAATTGTATTGAAGGAGGATTCAATCGTTTCAATATCGATACTTGGACGACCAGATAACTTCGCAATTTCTACACTTTGACTTGAGATATTTTCAGCATTTCGTTTCAGCATTTCATTAGTTCTTCTATCAAGCTCACTCATTGAATCAGCCACAAGCTTTTGTCTTTTCGCTGTAACCGCTTGAATGATTCCATTCTTGAAAATTGGAATGGTAATGATAAACGCAGAGTTGATTTTCCCAATCAATTTCGTATTACCACGCTGTAACAAACGAATTTGTGGTGCCGTTTGAAGAGCCACCATCCGTGCCATGTCCAGATCATACACACGCTCTTCAAGCGCCTGAATGCCATTACGAAGCGTATCCAGCTCCATTTGAGCCAGTTGGTTACCACTAGCAGCTTTTTCTTCATAAGAAGGAACCAATTGCTTTAATTCTTCGATTTTCATTTGACCAGCCACGACATACTTTTCAAGCTCCATATAGTATTGAATGTTATGCTCATACATTTCTTCAAGCGTCACAGTCGACTTGGTCATTTCGTCTTTATATTTACTGATTTCGACATTGATTTTTTCAATCTCTGCACCCAGTGTTTGATATTTACTGAAAATCTTTTCGATCATACTACCGCCGCGCTTAAAGATTTTTGACAATAAACCACCCTTTGGCTCATCAAAATCGTTTTTATCAAAGCGATCCATAATTTTTCCAAGCTGTGTGAGCATCGTCCCTGAGTCTGTGACACTCGTTGAACGCATCATAGAAAGAATACGATCAGAGAACTTGGAGATTTCGATAGCCGGCTGCTTTCCGTATTCGAGCAGGTCCAGCTGATTTTTGGCATCAATCTGCCTCGCAATGTTTTGCACCTCTGGTTCATTTCGAAGCTGAACGCGAATATCGTCTGCCTTCTCAATGGTGATTTCCTCTTTATCAATTGAAACGATGTCATTTCCGTTTGTATTTGTCATAAACTCTGATCTCCTTATCGGTTTTTGATGGATTGAAATAACTTTCTGACGATGGATGGCTCTTTAAACTCTTGATTCATGACCATTTCATCGAGCCAATGTGTATCAAATAATTGTTCATCTATATACCGCTCTATACACTGATATCCGGCCGGATGATACACGAAGAGATCCACACCCATTTCATTTAAAAAAATCAGGATAGCCGCATCGGAACGAGTCAACTCGCCATTATATTCGGTATGGTATAAAATCACTTTTGGTACGGTTTGTGCATAATCAAATGTTTGTATAAGTTCAATCAGATCCTGGCTAATATGCAGAAGCTGTTTGAATAAATAAATGCGGACATCTAATTCAGTCTCATTTCCTTCCTTTAACAGCTTCGGATGCTGACAGATCCGAGCTATCGCCTCTGCCATCGCACGCTGCGTGCCCTCATATAGATGAGAAAACTGCCACACATTGCTTTTCATTAATAATTCAGGATCAATCTCTCCTGCAGGAGAAAGTGCATGCTGATAATGAAATTGATAATTCGAGGAAACCTCTTTCGTAAAAGGGAAATGGCGAATGGTCTTCGTTTCTTTCCCCTCCATTAATGTGTGGATACGGTCCCAGTATTCACGCTTGTCTCGCGTGACCCCCATCATTTTCGCAAAAAGATTCGGAATTTGTATCGTAACCCGGTCTGCTTTGAAATTAGGGCGGATAAATGATCGTTCCTTTGCAATTAAAAACAGCTCGTCATATGTTGTCTTTAACGTAATGGAATGAGGTGTATGATCTCTGAATTGCCATGGCTTATACAGCATTGAATCTTCTGTGTGGAGAACCTCTTGAAGCTCTCTTGTCGAACGGTACGCCACCGTTGATTTCCTCTCAGGCTTTTCAGTAGGGAACGGCTCAAGCCTGGAAGTCCCCGGATATGGATCAATAAAAGTCATATTTTCTTCTGGATCTAATTCGCGAAACGGATCCTTACCTTCTGGATGAAATAGCACAACATCACAGCCAATTAGCATGACATAATACAGAAAATAAAGCTGACTTTTATTTGCCTCTCCATACCAAATGACAGCCGGCATTTTTTTTTCAATATTTACTTCCTTTAGCCATGGCCCTAGATGGTTATTTGAAAACTTCACCACATCTAGTAAGACGCGGCGAAAGTCGGAATGCTGAAATCCGCCCTCATGCAACTGCTGGAAATGCTCAAACACCTTGATTAACGAAAGGCGAATATGACGATTCATTATAGGATTTGGATGACGTACAATTAGCTGCTCGCCATCTAAAAAAGCCACAAAGCGATTCACGGACAATCCCTTTTCTTCTTGGTTAATCAAATGAATTCGTTGGAGCGCTTGAAAATGCTCCGGCTCAATATGACGATTGAGTGTTTCACTTAAAATATGCATATCGTCTGTTTCATATAATTCATGTAAATAAATAAAATAATCGGTTGCATCATGCGGAGTTCCAAGGACCCGGGCGGCGAGACTCGGCATGGATAAGGTATGCTCGTCCTTTACATAGCCGTCTCGTTCAGGGAGCGGCTTTTTCAGTAGGTTTTTCCAGGCTTCCTGATCCGCCCGTGTATGGATAACATTCATTTCTTTATGGCTCACGCCGCTCCTTCCTTTCTCCTATATTTTCTTGAAAGATACTACTATCATAACATTCAGCCTTCTACTTCTGCTATCGTATTGAAAGCTTTTTTGCAGTGGTCATCTGCTGTATGACACATGCGGTGATTTCATCGGCCGCTGCCATGCCAGATGCTTCCGTCGGCTCAAGTGATGGGTCAAAGTCTAGAACTTCCCCATGCCTTGGCGCAAAGCCCGTATCTGCCTGACGAATGAGATCCGCATCTAACAAGGAATCTCCTGCACCATAAACGTATTCAAGATGCAGCCTTTCCTTTAGAAAAGCAACAGCAGCCCACTTATTGAGCGGCTGTGGAATAAAATAAAGCTTCCGGCCCTGAAGTGAAACCTGCCAGCCTTTTTCCTCGCCCCACAGCCTCAATTCAGCAAGGGGAATGCGAGAAAGATACTCGCCTTTCATGATCAAGTAAAGAAATCTTCCCTCTGCTGTCCGAGTACGCTTGACCCAAGCAGCAACAGGTAGCTCAGATATGGCTCTCAGCATGTCTCTTACTGGCATACACTCTCTTAATCTTTCATCTACAATGGCCTGCCAATCCTCAAGAGGCCTGCCATGATGAAGGATGCAGCCGCCATTTGTCGTGACCGCATATTCCGGTTTCAGCTCTTGTTGAAAATAAGTGATCCGTTCATATTGCACAGTTGTTCTTGTTGTCACTGGGATCAACCAACCGAATTGATGAATCGCCTGTAAGGATTTCTTCGTTTCAACAGCCATGTAGGAAAGCGGCCGTTCATCCAGCACCTCAACTAAATCATATGTCCCTTCATACGCATGCTGCTCAAGCATACGATGTGAGTAAATCAACGTCCGGTCTAAATCACTGGCAAACGCAAATTTCTTCATGACGATTGCTCCACCGGACGAATTAATCCGCAGCATGTGTAGGACATATTGGCATATTCAATCACGGGAACGTCTCTATCCTCTGCCAACAGTAGAATGTGCTTCAGCTTCTCCTGAGACCCAGGCTGAATCAGTATTTTCCAAGGGATTCTCCTGAGCAGCACACGGGTCGTCTCACCAACACCAGGCTTAATCAAGTGCGTATTTTTAATTTGAAATTCCTGACCGATCGCCTCAATGGACGACATCCCTCGCCAATCAGCGTGCATCCCTTGCCCGAGAATCGTCTCTACTTTCTCTTGTACATTTGATCCGAGCCTAGAAAATGCTTCTTCAATTGTATCCACATACATATTGGACACATCCTCATCCAACAGCTCTTCGTAATACTTGGCTCCATGGAAATCATCGGCATTTATCCAGCGGTCGTTTAATACCGTTCGACTGACAAGCCCCGACACCGTTGAATTCAGGCAAGCACTTGGAATAAGAAAATCCTCTCTTGTTCCGTATACATTTGTACAGAAGCCCGGATCAGCCAGTACAGCCAGCTCACTAGAAAGACGAATCCCATATTTATGTTCAAAATCAATCACAGCTTTTTGAAGCTCCTTTGAAATAGCGCCTTTTCCGGTCCATCCATCAATAAATGCAATCTCAAAGCCTGGATGTTCTTTCAGCATATAATGTAACGCATTCTCGTCTATTCCGCGGTCACGAATAATAGAGATGCTGTAATGCGGCAGATCAAGGCCATACGTCTTTCGAATATACCGTTTGATGAGCACCCCGATCGGTGTCCCAGCCCGAGCCAAACTGCAAAGCACTGTTTGGAAGCCTCGATTTTTGATCATTTGTTCTGCCACAACGGCTACTGCTTCTGCTACCTTATGCTTACTTTCTTCAAGAGATTGATAGAATAAGGTCATATAAGATGCCGTCGGCTTATATTCAATTGGCAGCATTTCTGAATAATGCTCACCGCCTTGAATAGAACGCTCTCGCTCCTCTGTACTTTTCTCCATCTCAATCGATGATAAATCCTTGAGTAAGAAGATTACATCCTGCTCTGGATAGCTTCCCATCTTTGTATACACATTAGTCATTCAGCTTCACCTCGTCTGATAAAGTCACAATATGCACATGCTTCACATGCCGCTCAGCAAATAAGTGAACAAGCGGAAGCAATGTCGCTTGAGAGACCTTTTTCTCGAAAAAGAGAAACACATCATCGTATTGATCTTTTGGTATGTTGTACACGTAATGCTGAATTCTAGTATCCTCGGGGCTCAAAAATGCATAGCCATTTTGAACAGCATATCCATCCTTTTCGACCGGATGAATCGGACTTCTCGTCGTCGAATGAAAGAGGACGCCTTCTCCCATATGTGCTGCAAGTCTCATCGGCACATACATCAGCTCACCTGTTCCTAAACAGAGTGTCTGTTTTCCTTTGCGCTCTTGCTTGAGTTTCAGCCCAGCCTCAGCAACTGCTTGATCGATCACTTTCGTATCTTCTCTGCTTAAACCAAATCGACCTGTTTCATGTATATAGGGCGTATGACCTGCAGAGTTTGTTGCATGAGAAAGTGAATATGGAACTTGCCCAAAGAAAGATCGAAGAGAATGAAAAGAGAGATCTGGTGTCTTCTCCCGCTCAGCAATTTCATACGAATAGGCTGGCTCATCCAATGTTTTTCCCCGAAAGACCATCTGTCCCTTTAATAAGGACAATGCGGTGATGTGAACACCAAGCTCCTCTTGAAACTGAAGCATGGCTTCCTCGTGCTCCTCTGTCCGCCAGTCCAAAATGGAAAGAATGGTATAAGAATGTTGCGGGTACTTTGCATGGAGATCCCGAATGATGTTGATATTTGTACGCCCTGTCGTGACTTCATCATCTACTAATATAATGGGGCGGTTAGTATGAAGTAATGCTTCGTCTGCATAACAAAACTGATCCGTTGCATGTGAATGCTCTTCTTCAAATACCAATGTAGGATCAAGATCTAGTAGCTGTTCACGTGTCGTATGAATGTATGATGCTCCTTCTAATACGTCATACACACCATGGCCAAGTGCTGTAGCCGTTTCAGCAAAACCGATCACGATTGGCTGTTTGCCCGTCAACAGCTTTTCTCTTTTGAGTGAATCATAGGCTTCAGTTAACAACGCATGGTCGTTCGTCTTTAAGGCCTCTACTAATAGGTCTTGATGTAGTAGCGTCTTACCTGTTTGCTCTATAGCATAAGCCATTGCCAAAAGACCTGAGACAAGGAGCGGTTTCACTGGATGAACAGGAATATGTTTACCGAGCACCTTACTAACAAATAAAAAGGCTCGTTTTTTGTTCACCCTTGCCGCCATCTCAAAAAGGTGCTCTTTTTCCAGTTGAAGCATGCCTTCTTTGAGATCAAGCTCAACCTCCATATGTTCCAAGATGCTCAGCGTATGCGGCTTCGGCTTCTGTGAGTATGTCGATATAGCTTCTATTTTCATGAAACACCCCGTAAATGTCTGACTTAATGAGAATGTGCTCTGCCCATCCATAATGCGGCTTCGCTTCATTCATCTTATTAGAGAATGCACTCTTCATCACTCCAACTGTGCCATCCGCATGTTCCAAAATGCTTAAAGCATCCATATATTCTTCCTTTGTGACCACGTACATGCTTTGAACTGGCTTGAGATGTGTTGGATGAATCACTGTCTTTCCATGGATGCCGTTTGCCACATCCAGTCTTGTCTCCTTGAGCAGTCCTTGTACATGATCGAGTTCAGATGAATAAGACTGGCCGCTCTTAGAGAACGCACGAATGAAGGGCTTTTGTTCTTTTCGTGCCGGGCCAAAATGTTCCCATACAGCACCAGATACCACAAAAGAACGGCCAAAATAATTGATGATATCTGTGATTAAATCAGCAATGAGCCTGATCTCATAGATGGTGGTCGTACGATCACGGCGAATCCCATACAATCCACAAAGATCCGTTGCTCCAATGCGAATATTCAAAATATATTCCTCTTCATTCAGCATGATTTGCTTTAACTCAGACAACACCCTACATCTCGTCTCTTTTTCTAATAAATCTGGTGTTTCCAAAATGGGCATTCCATAAAGTTTCGTCTTCGTTTGTGCTGAAGCCCGTTTCAAGCTGTCCAAATATGCCTTTGCATTATGAACAGAACACTTTGGGAACACAAAACCCGTCAATAGATGAATGGCTGAACCGAGCAAGTCTGCCATTTTTAGCAACTGCTTCGGCGAACGAACTCGAATAAATAAAAGCGGCAAATACTCAGCCGCTTCAGGAAAATGAGTGAATTTCTCCGTAAGACTGGTCAATTGTGCCGCTAAATTCTGTTCAGCTATGTCCACTTCTTGATCACCGATGGCATCCTCCAAACACAACACAACAGAGCAAAGCGCTTCATATTTCTGAGAAAGCAACATGTCTGCTACATCCTGTCTTGTCGCAGGCATATACAAAGTAGCACCTAGTGCATGCGCAAGTACATGCCTTGGCGTCAATGAATGGATCGCCGTCGGCCGCTTCAAAAAAATATTGTGCTGCCTCGCCTCTGATAAAAAACGAAAATATCGCATGCAGTGCCTCCCTCGAGTTGTTTAGAGAAAATCAATCAAATGACTTGACGATTCAAAAAAGGATGGAGCCGCTAGTAAACTCCATTCCTTTTTAATCATCCTATTCTTCTTTTGAAGCCGCAGCTTCGTTGGTCACATCTTGATGTTTCTTTTTATTGATTTTATGAACAATAAACGTGCCGATAAATGCTAAGATAATAATCGCAAAGAATAATAGGTGCGGGATTTCAATATGAGCAACACTCAATGCCATTTTGGCTGCAATAATCCCAATGAGAATAAACGCTGTATTCTCAAGCTCTGGTACACGGTCAATGAGAACAAGGAATAACTGTGCCACTGTACGCATCATCAGAATTCCAAGCATTCCGCCTAAAAGAAGAATCCATACTTCCTCAGATACAGCGAATGCAGCAAGGATACTGTCAACGGAGAAGGCAAGGTCCATAATTTCTACAGAAATAACGGTTGCCCAGAACACGCCAAATACACGAACAAGCCAGCCTTCTTTTTTCAATTCCTTCGCTTCGTCGTCACCATCACCTAACCAGAAGTGCTTGATGACAAGCCATGCTAAGTAAGCTGCTCCTAGAATCTTAATCCACCAGAACTTGATGAGTAGCATCCCTACGCCAATGAATAGAAAACGGAAGAAATAAGCGCCAATCAGTCCGTAGGTTAATGCCTTTTTACGCTGCTTTTCTGGTAAATGTTTGACCATGACAGCTAATACTAATGCGTTATCTGCTGATAACAATCCTTCAAGTACGACAAGGGTCCCAATGAGCCCCCAAGAGACAGGGTCTGTTAATACCTCTGCCCACATATGCCAATCAAAAAACGAGGCATACGTGTCCAACATATGTTTCAAAATATCCAACAGGTTTTCCTCCTATAAGTGTAAAGCATCAGTAGGCTTTCGCCTGCCGCTATTCTTCTCGCTGTTTCTTTCTCACTTTGGAAAAGACCCTCATATGAGTTATTGACAGCGCCTCTAAATGGATTTTTTCT
Source organism: Bacillus sp. FJAT-53060 (assembly GCF_037104745.1). NCBI lineage: Bacteria > Bacillati > Bacillota > Bacilli > Caryophanales > Bacillaceae > Bacillus > Bacillus sp. FJAT-53060. The sequence continues at coordinate 3,402 of NZ_JBAWSW010000043.1, read as the reverse complement.
CTTGTTTACACTTCTAACCCATAATTTTGACAAAGAGCTCCAAGTCCGCCAGAGAACCCGCTTCCGATTGCGTTAAACTTCCAATCGCTTCCATGGCGATACAATTCACACACCACTACAGCTGTTTCAATTGAGAAGTCTTCGCCTAAATCAAAGCGAATCAATTCTTCCCCGCCCTCTTCATTTACAACACGAACAAATGCATTCGAGACTTGTCCAAAATTCTGACTACGCTCCTCTGCATCATGAATCGTGACTGTAATTCCGATACGATCAATGTTAGCAGGAATTTTTGAGAAATCAACGAGAATTTGCTCGTCATCTCCATCTCCTTCACCCGTACGATTATCACCTGTATGAGTGACACTGCCGCTCGGATGCTGCAGGTTATTATAGAAAACAAAGTCTGTATCTTGCTGACAACGATTGTTTGCATTCACTAAGAAAGCTGAAGCGTCCAAATCAAATTCGGCTCCACCAGAATATTTATTCGTATCCCAGCCAAGTCCGATCATCACTTTTGTCAGTCCTGGGTTGGTTTTCGTTAAATCGACACGTTGTCCTTTTGAAAGCTGAATCGCCATATCCGTATCTCTCCTGTCTTTGAAAATATGGAAATTAATCGTTACCCGATATCTAAGCCGAAGTCCGTTGCAATGCGGGCAAGTCCGCCTTGATAGCCTGATCCAACAGCCGAGAATTTCCATTCCCCGCCATGACGGTATAACTCGCCTACAATAATCGCTGTTTCAATTGAAAAGTCCTCTGCCAAATCATAACGGATGAGCTCTTCATTTGATGCCGCATTTAAAATACGTACATATGCGTTAGAGACTTGTCCGAAGTTTTGACTGCGCGCGTCTGCATCATGAATCGTAATGACAAATGAAATCTTCTCAACATTTGCTGGTACAGTTGAAAGGTCGACATTGACCTGCTCGTCATCTCCGTCTCCAGCACCAGTTCGGTTATCGCCTGTATGTACGACACTGCCGCCTCCGCCAGTTGTTTGATTGTAAAAGACAAAATCAGATGGAGAGCTTGCTTTGCCTGCCGCATCTAAAAGGAATACACTTGCGTCTAAATCAAAGTCATGTCCGCCGTCATATTTGTTTACGTCCCAGCCAAGACCTACTACCACTTTTGTTAAGCCTGGATTCGTTTTTGTTAAATCAATTTTTTGACCTTTCGCTAAAGAAATTCCCACGAGGAACCTCTCCCTTCTAATTAAATGTAGTTTCTCGTAATATCGGCTAGCTTCGCATCATTTGTACCATTTCCAACAGCCGCAAACTTCCACTCATTCTCGTGACGATAAAGCTCTCCAACGATTAATGATGTTTTTCCTGCATACTCATCTTTTAAATTATATTTCACTAATTCTTGATTGTTTGATCGATCAACAATGCGAATGTAAGCATTTTGAATCAACCCAAAGTGTTGGTTTCTTCTAAGGGCATCATAAATGTTCACGACAAACACCAATTTATTCACATTACCTGGCACCTTGCTTAAGTTGACGAGGACTTGTTCATCATCACCGTCTCCTTCACCCGTCAGGTTGTCACCTGTATGCTCAACACTTCCGCATCCGCTTTTCAAGTTGCCAAAATAAATCAAATCTCTATTTTCTATAAACTTGTCATTTTTCAGCATCAGTACTGAAGCGTCACAATCAATATCAGCGCCGCCTCCGCCGCCAAACAGCTTTCCTAAAAAACCGCCGCCTTGTGATACGGGGTCCCAGCCAAGTCCAACGAGAATATTCGTTAGCCCTGCTTTCCCTTTTGTTAAATCAATGCGTTGACCTTTTTCTAATGTAATTGCCAAATCAATCACTCCTCCAGCATAATAAAAATCCATTTATTAAGCGATGGGCCCTATTAAAAACATCATACATGAAAATTCGACAAAATTCATGAAATGACATGGGAGCCCCTTACTCTTTTTTCTATTTACTAGTATATACGTCTATGTTCATTATAGGTTTCAATAACATATTATTTTTTAAAGAAAAGATCGTCATTCAAAATAGTTCATGTCGTAAATGAAGTGTTTTATGTGAAACATTGTCGAATGTTCTAGTAGACAGCTTTTACTGATGAACGAAGTGTTGGTGCGTCTTCATATGTTGATATAATTTACATAGATGCTAATTGAGGGTAAACCCTATCATTTCCTTCCTTCCATGTATTTCTTTATACTTGTGAGTAGAGAACATTCAGCGTATTGATGAAAGGATGTTGATGATGCCATTACTTCATATGATTAAGTCGGCATACCTAAGGGTCAGACAGCAGAGGTGACATTGATCCATACAACTTAAATCTCGATACATCTTCATTTCCTCAATCCCTTGTTACAAGAAAAAAAGAAAAACACAACCCTCTGTATTCGTTCAAAGAGGATTGTGCTGTTCATCAAGCTAAAAGGTGTTATACACATTTTCACACGTTTCGGCTGTTGGCTCATAAAAACAATGCGACTTATACCTTGCCACAAACGGCTGATTGTACCAAGTCGGTGGACAATCTCCAGGCGGTCTAAAATACCAAAGGCTGAATTTTGCAGGCCAAAATCGTTCTCCGTTAATGTTCCTCCGCGCAAGTGCCTTCTCACTTTCTCGCGCCCGTTGATAAAAGTATCCGTGGTTGACCGCCTCAAACGCATGCTCCTGATAAATCATTTGTGGAATCGTACGCAGCCCTTTAAAGTCAGAGCAGTCGGCACGCAGACGATTGATGCCTACATTTCCTACCAGCAGCATTCCTTGCTTCCCTTCACCCTCTGCTTCCGCTCTTAGCAGTCTGGCCAATAAGTCAATATCAGAGCTTGTCGCTCTTACCACTGCCATACATCCACCTCCATCTCATTTCTTTTTTATTTTATGTGGAGTTTTTGTGTAAATGACTGACATTTTGACATGAAAAAACGCTCCGTGTCGATGGCCTGTCTAAACATCATTCGCTGTCAGCGATACATAAATCATGTGATCATACACATAACAGAAAAAATATTCATTACTTATTGTGATTTTTACTACTTGAAGCAACTGAGTTCTACAGCAAAAATCGTACAGCGTCTTATAATGATGCACAAAAATGTTTACTCTCTATCTACCCTGAAGAGAAAAAATTAGGACCATCTTCTTCTGAACAAACAGTAGAAGTCAACATGAAGAAAAATGATATCGACCAATGGAAACTTGATTTGAACGATTACAAAACAAGCTCATTAGTTGATTCATCAAGAACGAATTAAAAAACCCCCGTTTCTGAAGTGCACCCCAAATATTAGACACAGTCTAACATTTGGAGGTGCTTTTCTTTGGCTAAATTTACAATTGAAGATAAAATCAAAGCGGTAAAACGATACCTCATTGATCGTGAGAGCTTGCTTAGA
>NZ_JBAWSW010000042.1:0-19206 GCF_037104745.1 Bacillus sp. FJAT-53060 | reverse complement strand
TCTCTAATTCGGAAGAGTACTCGGGACCCTTTCCATAGATATATTGTTTTCCAACAGGCTGTTCGAACCTGTGTGTATCCCCAGCCTTATGCCACCTCACCCATGTCTGAACCTGCGTCTTATTCTTGATATTCAATTCCTGCATGATCTCTTTCATAGGTACACCTGCCAATCTCATTTCTACAGCCTTCTGTTTGACTTCAACTGGATAACTCACTCTTGTCCCCATAGAAAAAACACCTCCATGTTTTATTTCGGATCACAACGGTCCGTTTTCAAACTTGAAGGTGTTTTTTATTTGTCTCATCTTAGGGGGTCAGTCCCAAAGGGTCTGCTTTTTTACTTATCATTTTTGGCCCGCTGATCGGCTGCTTTCATACGTGCCATCGCTTTTACGTCATTTGGATCTGCAAGTTCTTTGGAAAATTCAACATATTCGCCATCCGTCTCTTGAGCAGCATTTTGTTGGATGGATTTTTTGTTTTGGTCTTTTTTCAAAGCCTTTCCCTCCTTTACAAGATCACTTTAGTTATGTGCTTGTTGGAGTGGAATATCCGCCCTATTTGCTTCTTTTTTCTGCTGCTCTTTCCGCTTTTTTGAATTCCTGCTGATACAGGACTTCTTGGGTTTTCTTCAGACGAGAAGTTGGTTGGTGTTCTTTTTTCTTCATTAAAACAGCCCCCTCCAATCGTTTCTTTATAGGGTGGGTGTTTTGTTTAACTTTTATTCCTTTGAATGCAAAATCGCATCTTTTAGCTCAGGATGCAAAAATTCATAAGTGGAAAGCAGCGCCTTTTTGGGCAGAGCACGTTGACCTTCTAAAACAAGTAATGACATTTCACCAAGTACGGTTTTGATGACAAAGGAAGGCACCTTCAGCCAATGAGGACGACGAAGGGCAGAGGCAATGGTTTGTCCGAGCTGTTTCATTTGAACAGGATTCGGAGACGTTACATTGAGTGAACCCGATACCTGTTCATGCTGAATGGCAAAAGCAATGAGATGTGCGACATCTTCTACATGAACCCATGATACCCACTGTGAACCTGATCCGATGGTTCCACCGGCAAACAGCTTGTATGGCAGGGTCATGAGAGGCAGTGTGCCTTTTTCTCCTAATACGACCCCAAAGCGTGTATAGACAGTACGTATGCCGAGTGCTTCAATTTTTTGACCCTCGGCTTCCCAAAGCTTTGACGTATGACTTAAGAAGTCTGTATCAGCTGAAGGGGCTTCTTCCGTAAAGTCCTGGGTCTTAGAAGTGCCATAAATACCGACAGCACTTGCCTGAATGAGCACAGAAGGTTTCGTTTTCTGCGCTTCTATAATTCGTCTCACTTCTTGAGTTGATTGTAGACGGCTTGAGAGGATGCCTTCTTTGGCCTTGACTGTCCAGCGTGTGAAGATGGATTTTCCGGCAAGGTTGATCCATACATCGATGTCAGGCAATTTATGTTCCGGGGCAGCACCTTCTGTCAACCACTGCACGTAATGTAAATGATTTTGTTCGGATTCCTTTGGATTTCTTGTTAAAATATATAGATGATGTCCTTCAGCAGCGAGCACTTTTGTGACCTGCTGGCCGATAAAACCGGTTCCTCCGGTAATGGCGATATTCAATTGACATCTCTCCTCTCATATACATACCTATATCTTTCACGATTTTGAATCAGAAGAAACATCCTGACTGTTTTGGAAAAGGAGTGATCACAGGATGCCCTATATTACAAAAATTTCTGCTCAGAAAAACAATACCGAGCGGGTCAACATCTTTCTTGATGAAAAGTACGCCTTTAGCGTTGATTTAGATGTGCTCGTCCACCACGATTTGAAAAAAGGAAAAGAGCTGGACGAAGCAGATATCATTGAGATTCAATTCGGCGATTCTGTCAAAAAAGGATTTCAGCAGACCGTTGATTATTTATCTTTCCGAATGAGGTCAGTGAAAGAAGTCACCGATTATTTGACGAAAAAAGACATACCAGCACCTGCTATTAGTGAAATTATACACAAATTAAAGCAATATAAGTATGTAAATGATCTTGAATTTGCTGAAGCATATGTGAGTACACACCGGAAAAAGAATAGTAAAGGGCCGTCAGTCCTGAAAAAAGAATTAAAGATTAAAGGCATAGATGATGACACCATTGAACAAGCACTTGCGCAATATCCTAATAACTTGCAGCTAGAGGAAGCCGTCAGACAAGTTCTCAAGCTTGTGAAAAAAGAAAAAAATCGTTCTGCAAAAGAGATTGAGCAGCGCATCAAGCTTCAGCTACAAAGAAAGGGTTTTTCGTTTGAGATCATTGATAAAGCCCTCCAAGAAGCCTATGATGGACAAGAAGAAGAAAAGGAAGAAGAAGCCCTCCATTATATGCTGGAAAAAGCAAAACGAAAGGCAGGATATGACGGGTCATTTGAAAAGAAGATGAAAGTGAAGCAATTTCTATATAGAAAAGGCTTTGATCTTGATACAATTGATCACGTTTTAGACAAAGGGGAATGACAGATGGAAAAACGATATAGTGAGATGACAGATTACGAATTAAAGCAGGAGATTGCAGCACTTTCAGAAAAAGCAAGAAAGGCTGAACAGCTAGGCATTGTGAATGAATACGCTGTTTTAGAAAGAAAAATCGATATGGCCAAAGCCTATTTATTAGACCCGGCCACAATTCAAATCCATTCGTCCTATCAAATCAAAGATACAGACGAGCAATTTTATGTAGAATATGTGAATGGGGTATTTGCTTGGGGGTACAGAGTAACTGCTCCAGAGAAGGAAGATGCTTTGCCGATTTCATTGCTTACACAAAAGGACTGATCCAAAGATCAGTCCCTCAGCGTGTAGAATAACCCTCGCATTCGTTGTCAGCCCTGCGTGCCGGTGCTCACGAATCTAAAATTCGCTCCGCTCCAGTACTCGTCCTTCCTAGACTTCAAAGGTTTTCAATCACGCTGAAAAGAAGACAAAGGGCTAAAATAAAGATCATTTTAGCCCTTTGTCAACAATCTAAGGACTGATCCAAAGATCAGTCCCTTTCTTTACTTCGAACGTTGTTTACGAACGTTGTTCTGAAGTACGATGTCGTGCTGCGTTTGCTGCGTTTCTCCATTGACCTGAGAGGCTGAATGTTTTGGATTCGCCCATGGTTGAGGGTAAGCGGTTGTCCTTAATTGAACAAAGTCTGCCATATACGATTTCCCATTTGAACTCATATCTCAAGCACTCCCTTTGGAAAAATTAGCGTTTCCCTGATGCCCTCATACGTTCCTGTGGACGTGTATTCGTCTCACCATTTGTCCTTTTAGAAGCAAAAGCATCTGTGGCGCCTGGTTCGCCTTCAAACTTGTGATTCATTTGATTTGGAAAGCCCTTTGCTTGATTGCGCATATCGATTCCCTCCAAACCATACAAATCATTTACGTCTTTTGAAGACGTAAGGGTAGTATATGAAAAAAGAAACTTTTTTAAAAAGGCACTTTCTGCTAGATGAGGGAGGAACGAGCCGTGGAACAATACTTTGATCGATTAAGAACAACTAATGGAAAAAACAATATGCTGACATTTGAAGAAGCACGTATATGGGTAGAGCTATTAGGAGTGATTTTTGAAACGACCTATGCAAAGGCCGGTCACAAGTATAAAGGACAGGGAACGACAGAGCGGATTGTCCAAGAATGGAGAGAGCTACAGTGCTCAGTTGCACTTATTTCAAAATAAACACTCAAAGGTAAACGGGCATCTGCAACATAACCAAAAAGGAGAGCTGCATTAATTCTCTTTTCACTTCTACTCATCTTTTTGAAAAAACAGGAAAATATATAAGTATACAAACAATTTTATAAAACAATAACCAGTCTGTGATACGAATTACAGGCTTTTTACAATGGTTAAACTTAAAATTACATTAAATTCATCTTGCTGAAAATCACTGGAAATAAAACTCTGATATAATGAAATGATTAAAAAACATGAAATTTATGGATAATAAAAAAGTGTTTCGTTTTCTGATAAAAAAGGAATAATGAACATAACAGACTGTGTGAAAAAAGTGAAGAGAAGGTGCGATATGGAAAGGGAATTGCTCTCTGTTATAATTCCTTCTTACAATGAAGGTGAAAATATCAGACGAATCTTTGAGGCACTCGAGGAAGAGTTTCGGAATTTTTATTATGACTTTGAAATCATCTATATTAATGATGGAAGCAAAGATAATACGCTTCAATACATGAGAGAGCTCTCTTGCAAAAATGCAAAGGTCAAATATATTTCCTTTTCACGAAATTTCGGGAAGGAAGCGGCTATTTTGGCAGGGCTTGAACATGCAAAGGGAGTAGCTGCCATCATGATGGATGCCGACCTACAGCACCCAACGTATTTGATTCAGGAGTTTGTCAGAGGGTATGAAGAAGGGTATCATCAAGTCATTGCCAAACGGAACCGTAAAGGGGACAGCAAGCTTCGCTCTTATCTATCATCGATGTACTATAGAGTCATGAACAAGGTTGTTGAAGTGGATCTGCGTGATGGCGTCGGAGATTTCCGTTTAATTTCACGCCAAGCAATCGACGCATTACTGCAACTGAAAGAAGGGAATCGTTTTTCGAAAGGGCTTTTTTGCTGGATTGGGTTTGAAGAAAAGGTCATCTATTATGAAAATGTAGAAAGGCAGCATGGTGATACAAAATGGTCCCTGAAGAAATTATTTAACTATGGCATTGATGGCGTCATTTCCTTTAACAACCGCCCGTTGCGTATTTGTTTTTATACTGGCATGCTAATCTTATTCCTCTCTTTGATTTACATCGTGGCCACCTTTATTCAAATTGTCAGAACGGGAATCATGGTACCGGGTTATTTTACTTTAATATCGGCTGTGCTTTTCCTCGGAGGTGTCCAGCTTTTGAGTCTAGGCGTGATTGGAGAATACATCGGACGTATCTACTATGAAACGAAAAAGAGGCCGCATTATTTAATCCAAGAATCAAATGTAATGGGACAAGGCACAAGCTCAAAAGAACAGGACCGAGTGTTAACGCAGTTATTTAAATAACGTGGAGTCAAATAACCGGCAAGCACGAATCGCTTGCTGGGTTGTTTTGTTTCAAAGAACAGTGGATCTTTTGTAGAAAGGATTTAGAATTGATGAAACGTAAATGGAATATCATTGGATTGTGCCTCATTCTCGCTCTATTAGGACACTTCTTTTTCTTATATGAATATACGCAAGGCCGATATATGACAGGAGATGGGGACGGCATCTCGCAAATGCTCCCGTTTAAAAAGCTGCTTTATGACGAATATGTCAAAGGAAACTTTTTTTATTCCTATCAATTTGGTCTAGGCGGCGGTACATACACGCAATTAGGTTATTATTTTACAACATCGACTGTCTTTATGGTCACGGTTGCTGTAGTCTGGCTGATGAATGCGCTTCATCTCATTCAGTCAACAGACATTCATTTTTGGGCAAATACTGTTATTTGGCTCAGTGTGATCAAGCTGACGTTGATTCTTTTCATCGCCTATTGCGTTTTGTTTTCAATGGTTCAACATAAACTGAGCGCACTGACAGGTGCCGGGATATATGGACTGTCTATAGTGTATTTTCGGCATCAAACGTTTTGGGAGTTTTTCACTGACAGCATGATGTGGCTTCCGCTGCTTGTGCTGGGGGTTGAACGAATATTCAAAACGGGAAAGCCGGCTTGGTTTATTGTGGCGTGCAGCCTCATGCTCATCAACAATTTTTACTTTGCTTATATTCACTTTATCTTTTTAGCGATTTATCTCGTATTTAGATATCTCATCAAGCTTCGGAGAGAGGAGCGCGGCTGGAAGATTTTCTGGACCCTTGCGACTTCCACGCTGTTATCCTTTGGAATCAGTGCCGCCTTTTTTATCCCTTCTGTTTACGGGTTTCTCAATAATGTAAGGCCGCCGTATGATCAGACGATACCTTGGTTCGAGCTACATGATCATCTGCTGTTTACAAGCAGGGTGTATGTATTACCTGTGATCTTTCTCATTTGTTTGTTCCTTGTTCCGCTATACCGGAACCGGTGGTTTTTCATGTTCACATCCATTAGTGTTCTACTCATTGTTTTTCACTACAGTCCAAAGATAGCGAGTGTGTTTAATGGTTTTTCTGCACCTCAGTATAGATTTGAATACATTCTAGCCTTTACAGTTGGAGCAGCCGTTGCCATCACGATTAAGCATTTCACGCATATAGAATGGAAGTGGAAAAAGCGTGCGGTATTAGGTGCCTGGATCGTTTTCCTCCTCACTGTTTTCTTGTCGGAACGAGCGATGCGAAATATGGATGTCGTTGTGTTGACAGGTGCTGGACTGCTTGTGATTAGCTTGCTATGCCTTTGGCTACATGCTGAAAAACGCCAGCACCTTCGTCTGTTTTCAGCCGTTTTGCTTGCCGTTAGTCTACTGACAGCAGTCGCTTATCAAAAGGGCTACTTGTCTGAAGGGAGCAGCATTAAGGAAGTATCAGATACGTATATGAAAAGTGAGGCGTATGCGGGCCATGAGCAAATGGAGCTCATTCAGCTAATTCAAAGCCTCTCAAAAGACCCGCTCGCGAGGATTGATTGGATGAATGGTGTGCGAAACAATACCCCATTATTTGAAGGCTTTCAAGGGATGAGTGTGTATTCGAGCATATTAAATAAGCATTTGCTCAATTTCTACTGGATTGACCTGCAAATTGATATGGGGCGGGAAAGTGTCAGCCGTTATGCGACAATGGGTGACCGAGCGAATTTATACAGCCTGACCTACGGAAAGTATTATATGAGAGACAAAATGATGTCTTACTCACCGCCATCTGATTTTCAGCTAATTTTGGAAAGTGAGCATTATGAGGTGTATGAAAATACACGCCCGCTTCCATTTGCAAGAACAACAAGTAACATTTATTCAGAAGCATCCCTTCAGCATGCCTCAGTCCTTGATAGGGAGCATGCAATGCTGCAAGGCGTGATTTTAGACAAAAAAGGAAATGCTGAAATGGACCATTCGCCTAATCGAGTAAAGGATGCAAATATTCATACTGAACAAGCAGTATACGAAAATAGCGTGCTGGATGTATACGGAGAAACGGGCGGCCTGAATATCACCCTTCCAGATGATATGGCTCATGCCGGGGATGTGTATGTGAGCTTTTATATAAAGCGGACAGAACGTAACGTAGGGTTTCAGCTGTCCGTTGACAGGTACGTCACATCACGAAAAAGCAATACATCGATCTACAAAACAGGCGTAAATGAAGTAACCATTCGGGTCCCTGCTGAAAGGATACTCTCCATTCGAGTACCAAAAGGGACATATGAGCTCAGTCAATTAAAGCTATATCAAGAACCTTATCGCATCCTGCAGCAAGCATATGAAAAAGAGAAACAGGATGATGGCAACCAGCAGGTAAAGCTTCAAAACAATCGCTTTACGATTTCATATGATAACAAGCGTGGCGATGATTATATGGTTTTACCAGTTCCATATGAAAAAGGCTGGGATCTCACCGTCAATGGACATCAAACAAACATTGAAAAGGCCAATTACGCATTTATCGGCTTTCCAATCGAAAAAGGCAAAAATGATATTGAATTAACCTACTATCCGCCTTATATCAGAATTCTGGCTCTGATCTCACTGATCAGTCTGATCGTTGCGATCCTATATGCACGGAGAAAACACAAGAAATACCACTTTTAATTTATAAGCATGCACACTTTTCAGGATTTTTATAAAACCTGTAGCCTTTTCAGTCAGTTGTTGAGTATAGAAGTGTTTGTCGTTCGGACAAATGTGCTGGTCTTTTTCATTGTCTTATTGAAACTTCCACTTCGGAAACAAATCTCTTGTAGGATGAAATCGTCTGTGGGCGATAACGCCAAAATTATGATGATCGGATAGCCCTTTCAGATTGGTGTAGTCAAATAACTGGAATCAAGAGCGACGGCTTCTACTTGAAAACCAAGGTCGTGCGAATTGGTGATCTAATCTGTCCAGATAAGGTGGAGAATCATAAATATGACCAGGCGTTACGTAGATATCGGTGATAATATTGTGTCATATCCGTTGTTCGGTGATCTAAATAGAGGCTTATCCAAGTCTTTTATATAGTTTTGTGTATCTTTTACAATCGTTTTTCTCGTATATTTATGCTTATTGGCATTGGCTTTAAGGTGGGTTGAATCGGTGAAGGCATAACATAAAAAAGACTCGCTCACACAGAGCCGAGTCTTAATTTTTTTTGCAGTTTTTCTTCACTGAAAATCCATCCGGTATAGGAATTTTTGATTTGATGATCCATGTCGATGTGGCAGATCGCGACAAAGGGATAATGACCTTTGCTGCGGTAGCGTAAGTCAATGAACCGCACTTCATAATGATCCTTGTATTTATCCACTTCCCACCGGTATACAGGGGAAAACGACAGAAAGGCTGATATGTTTTTATCTTGTTTGGCAATCTTCATGATCTCTGTATTGGGAACCGGCACACGGTTAAATGTGTCTAAAATGACGATCTCTCCATTCATGCTTCGACCGACATGGAAAGACGATTTGCATTTAACCGCAATGCGCCATTGCCTGAATTTCATTGTAGGCGAAATAATAATTTCTTCAATCTCATAGAATCGTGCACGTACCTCCTTTTTGATATGAAGCTGCATGATGACCCTGACGATATAGTAACAGAAAATCACGGCATACAGCGTTAAGAACGTATAACCGGGATGTCCGCCAATTGCCCAAATGACAATGGCGACAAGGTGTGTAAAAAAGATAAATGGATCAAAGGTGTTAATGATTCCAAGCGCTACCCACTTCTTTGAAAAAGGACGAATGGCCTGTGTGCCGTATGCATTGAAAATATCAACAAACACATGAAGAACAACGGCTAACAGTGTCCATAACCAAAGGTGAAGTAAATTCGCTCCTGGTACAAATGGGAAAAGCACACCTGGAATCAGCAATGACCAAAACAGTACTGCTGGAATGGAGTGAGTAAATCCTCGGTGATTTCTTATATAAACCGCATTATTTTTTAGCTTTAGCACAGTATCAATGTCTGGTGCTTGGGAGCCAGCAATGGTCGCAATCATGACGGCATGTGCCATTTGAGGATCTACGCTAACGGCTGGATCTAAAAGTGCAAGTCCCCCAAGAGAGATGCCCATTACTACATGAGTACCAGTATCCAATTGATTACCTCCTAGTTGTCATGCTTAGGAACAATCATTCAAAGTATACGTCTTCATTCATGTGCAAAATCACTTTTGCTTTGTCTTGATTTAATGTAACATGTTAACGTATCTACAAACAGTATACAACAAATAAGGTTCTTTTCAGAACGTTATCCCTCGGTTCAATGAGAAGGAGTATAAACATGAAAGACATTCAAGAAAGGCTGAATCGCAAAGATATTACGGGTATTCAGCAAGATTTAATCGATTGGTATGAAAAAGAACAACGGACATTGCCATGGCGTGAAAATCAAGATCCATACCGGGTCTGGGTATCAGAAGTGATGCTTCAGCAAACGAGAGTGGATACGGTGATTCCATATTTCCTCCGGTTTATGGAGCAGTTCCCAACTGTTAAAGATCTTGCTTTAGCCGATGAAGAAAAGGTGATGAAAGCATGGGAAGGTCTTGGCTACTATTCAAGAGTTCGTAATTTGCAGGCAGCTGTGAAAGAAGTATATGAATCTTACGGGGGCGTTGTCCCTGATACGAAAGGAAAATTTTCAAAGCTCAAAGGTGTAGGCCCGTATACTAGTGGCGCAGTGCTAAGTATCGCCTATAACAAGCCGTACCCTGCGGTAGATGGCAACGTCATGAGGGTTATTTCTCGGATCTTGTCGATATGGGATGACATTGCGAAGCCAAAAACGAGAAACACTTTCGAATTTGCTGTCGATCAGCTCATTTCCTGGGAAAAGCCGTCTCAATTCAATCAAGGGCTAATGGAGCTAGGTGCGCTCATTTGCACCCCAACATCACCTTCATGTCTCATTTGCCCTGTAAACATGCATTGCTCGGCTTTAGAAGAAGGCGTTCAGCATGAGCTGCCAGTGAAAAGCAAAAAGAAAAAGCCTACTGCCAAATCAATGGCAGCAGTGGTTTTATTTGATGATGCAGGTCAACTGTATATTCATAAACGGCCAAGTACAGGTCTCCTTGCGAATTTATGGGAATTCCCTAACATGGAAACAATAAAGGGAAGAAAAACGGAAAAAGAACAGCTGCTTGAATTTCTAAAAGAAGAGGCAGGTGTACAAGCAGAGCTTGGTGATTTAGAAGGCACCATTCAGCATGTATTTACCCACCTCATCTGGAACATTTCTGTTTTCTTTGGCCGGGTCATCTCCGCATCTGATGAAACTGTGCTAAAAAAAGTAACAACAGAAGAGTTCGAGGCGTATGCTTTCCCGGTGTCACATCAAAAAATTTGGAAGATGGCACTCGAGCAGCCTAGTCGTATTTAACCGTAGTCCCGTGGGTATAATCGGCTTCATTTCGGTGCAGACCCCCGCGGTTTTCGATTTCAGAAATGATTTCTCGATACTTGGATTGCCCTTCCTCGTTTAAATAAGGTAAAATTTGTTGGAAAGCATGATGAAAGTAAGCAAGCTCAGTATCTTTCCATTGATCCTTGGATATCATGCCAAGCTGACTTAAATCGCGTCCGACATACATGAATGTTACCTCCTAATAGAACTTTCCCTATTAGTGTGAAGCGAATGGACGAAAACTATTCAAATCAGGAGATGAACCATAATGAATCAACGTGAATGTGCATTAATTACAGGTAGCAGCAGAGGTGTGGGGAAGGAAGTTGCCCTTCGCCTAGCTGAAAAAGGATATAACATTGTCATTAACTATGCAAGAAGCAAAAAAGCAGCACTTGAAACTGCTGAAGAAATTGAAGCGATGGGTGTCAAAACATTGGTCGTGAAAGCCAATGTAGGTCAGCCTGAAAAAATCAAAGACATGTTTCAGCAAATCGATGAAACATTTGGCCGTTTAGATGTATTTGTCAACAATGCGGCGTCTGGCGTTCAGCGCCCAATTATGAACCTTGAAGAAAACCATTGGGACTGGACAATGAATATCAATGCGAAAGCCTTGTTATTCTGCGGACAAGAAGCAGCAAAATTAATGGAAAAAAACGGCGGAGGACATATCGTCAGCATTAGCTCACTAGGCTCAATTCGCTACCTTGAAAATTACACAGTGGTCGGAGTATCAAAAGCAGCACTAGAAGCTTTGACCCGTTACCTATCTGTTGAGCTGTCACAAAAAAACATTGTCGTCAACGCAGTATCAGGCGGTGCTATCGACACAGATGCGCTAAAGCACTTTCCGAACCGTGAAGAGCTTTTAGAAGACGCGAAGAAAAACACACCAGCTGGCCGAATGGTGGAAATTAAAGACATGGTCGACAGTGTAGAATTCCTTGTATCAGGCAAAGCAGACATGATTAGAGGACAAACCATTATTGTGGATGGCGGACGTTCTTTACTTGTTTAAAAAAATCATGAATAGGATTTACACCTTCTGCACAAATTAATGTGCGTGGAGGTGATAATGATGGATCAACAAAACAAAACAAACGCACAACAAGTGAAGAAACAAAACCAAGCTGCTGCACAAGGCGAACAATATGACACTGAATTTGCTAGTGAGACTGACGCACAGCATGTAAAAAAATACAACCAAAAAGCTGAGCAAAACAAACAACAAAACAGCTAATCACTGAAACAGAGGAAAGCACTTCATATACGAATGAAGTGCTTTTCTTTTGCCTGGCACCACCATCCGACAAAACCTGTAAAACCTCTACATAAACAGTCAAAGGAATTCTTCATTCTTTCAAGAAATGGTATAGATATAAAAAGTCGATGGGAGGAGTTAGATGTCTGATTTCGATCAGCTTGTAAGAGAACAAATGCAGCTCATGGATCAGTTGATGCATGTACAAGGGGAACTCGATCTGTACTTAGAGACAGAAAAACGATTGCTGCAAGATGAAAAAAAGGATGAGCGGTATAGACTTTATGATCAAATCAAGCAGAAACGAGAAGAACTGCAAAAAGTCCAAACATTATTTACAAAACAGACAGAAGAGGTCATTAATTCATATAAACAGATGGAGAAGAGTTCAACTGTGATGTAACGCTGTGTGCCGTTCAATTGGGTTGAATGGCTTTTTCATTTCATTTTTTACCTATGTAACGGTATAATATAATAGAGACATGTTTAGTTGGGAAATTAGGTCTTTGGACTGTTAGGTGTGTTTGTTATAGAAAGTAGGGGAGAAAATATGGGCTATCCCAAGGAAGGAGAAACCATCCAAATTCAAAGCTATAAACATAATGGCTTAATCCACAGGATTTGGAATGAAACCACCATTCTGAAAGCAACGGAATTGTGTATCATTGGGGCAAACGACCGAACAATGGTGACAGAATCCGATGGCCGTACATGGATGACGAGAGAACCGGCTATTTGCTATTTTCATGCAAAACAATGGTTTAATGTAATTGGGATGCTTAGGGATGATGGGGTATATTATTACTGCAACATTAGCTCTCCTTTTGCGACAGACGAAGAGGCAATTAAGTATATTGATTACGATTTAGATGTCAAAGTCTTTCCAGACATGACGTACAATATATTGGATGAGGATGAATATGCAGATCATAAGAGGCAGATGAATTATCCAAAAGAAATCGATAGTATCTTAAGAGAGCATCTGAATACATTACTGCATTGGATTCACCAGCGGAAAGGACCGTTTGCTTCAGAATTTGTGGATATGTGGTATGAACGTTTTTTACGTTATACTAAATAAGCAAGAGCAACAAAAACCTGTTTGGCTTTCTAGGAGCTAACAGGTTTTTGACTGCGTACGGATAAGAGGCACTGATAGATTGGGAAGGAGATTTACATGGGGGTCATTAAACGCTACATGGCTTTTGTTACACCGTATAAAAAACAGATTGCATTGACAATGGTAATAGGGATGATCAAATTCTCTATTCCCTTAACCCTGCCTCTGCTCTTAAAGTATGTCATTGATGATGTCATTCAAGGCTCGGGGACGGCTGAAGAAAAGACATCGTCTCTCTTGATCATCATGGGCTTCATGCTCGTTTTATTTTTAGTGATGAGACCACCTGTTGAATACTACAGGCAATACTATGCACAGTGGACAGGCAGTAAGGTATTGTTTGATATTCGGGAAAAGCTGTTTTCCCATATTCAAAAGCTAAGTCTTCGTTATTATGCCAACACGAGAACAGGCGAAATCATTTCAAGGGTGATCAACGATGTGGAACAGACAAAGGAATTTGTCATTACAGGCCTCATGAACATTTGGCTTGATTTGATGACAGTCCTTATTGTGATTGCCATCATGTGTACACTTGATCTCAAGCTCACCATCGTGTCTGTCATTATTTTTCCGCTTTATGCGTTAGCTGTGAAGTATTTTTATGGACGACTTCGCAAGTTGACAAAAGAGCGGTCACAGGCACTGGCTGAGGTGCAAGGGCATCTGCATGAACGAGTACAAGGAATGCCAGTTATTCGCAGCTTTGCGATTGAAGAATACGAACAAGAGAATTTCCACGATGAAAACAAAAATTTCTTAACCAAAGCGATCAATCATACGAATTGGAATGCCAAAACATTTGCAGTCGTCAATACCATTACGGATATTGCGCCGCTTTTGATCATTGCATTTGCTGGCTATACCGTGATTAACGGCTCGCTTTCGATTGGTACAATGATTGCCTTTGTCGGCTACATTGACCGAATGTACAATCCGATTCGCCGCTTGATTAACTCATCGACGACGTTAACCCAGTCGGTGGCGTCAATGGATCGTATTTTTGAGTTTATTGATGAGCCTTATGAGGTAACAGATCGGCCAAATGCAAAAGAAACCAAACATTTAAAAGGAGAAGTGGAATTTAAAAATGTATCGTTTCGTTATGAACATACACAGGAAGAGACTTTACATCATGTCTCCTTGAAAGTAGAAAAAGGGCAAACAGTCGCCCTTGTAGGAATGAGCGGGGGAGGGAAGTCGACACTTGTGAGCTTAATTCCAAGATTTTATGATGTGACCAATGGGTTACTTGAAATTGACGGCATTGATATTAAAGAGTACAAAGCAAGAAGCCTTCGAAACCAAGTCGGAATGGTGCTGCAAGATACGTTCTTATTCAGCGACACGATCAAAGAAAATATTGCTATTGGGGACCCGGAAGCATCTTTTGAAGAAATCGTATCGGCTGCCAAAGCGGCAAATGCCCATGAATTCATCATGTCTCTTCCTGAAGGGTATGACACAAAGGTAGGAGAACGGGGCGTGAAGCTTTCAGGCGGTCAAAAACAACGAATTTCGATTGCAAGGGTATTTCTCAAAAATCCACCACTCCTCATATTGGATGAAGCGACATCTGCACTTGATTTAGAAAGTGAGCATTACATTCAAGAAGCGATGCAAAAGCTAGCAAAGGACCGCACAACCTTTATTGTTGCGCACCGCCTATCAACCATTACACATGCCGACCAAATTGTCGTCATGGAACAAGGTGAAATTGTGGAAAAAGGAACACACGAAGAATTAATGAACAGAGACAGCCACTATCGTCATCTATTTACCATTCAAACATTAAATTAGTAAAAGCCTATCCGATTATCTAGGCAGTTCCCTCTTCGAGAATGACTGCCCTTCAAACCAACGTTTTCTAGTCGCTTTTGATATGCTGGTGTTGTGTATTGAAAGCCTTGATCAGAATGAAGTACTGCTCCTTTGACAGTTTCCACGCGACGATCTCATTGTTATATAGATCTTGTATAGCTGAAAAATAATAGAAACGATGCTGGCAAGCAATATAGGTAATATCAGTTACATTGATTTAAATTCCAAGGTTTAATCTGTTTGGATGGACAACCGAAGCTTGTCTTCCGAAATACCGACGTTTTTTTCGAATGATAGATTGAATGTTCATCTCTTTCATCAACCTGCAGACACGCTTATGGTTGATGTGAAATCCTTCTTTCTTTAAAGCGATTGTCACCCGAGGATAACCATAGAAGGGATGTGAATGATGAATGGCCATGATGTGCTCTTTTAAGAGTTGTTCATTCTGTTTCCGTTCCATTCTAGTCCTTTTATTCTTAAACCATTTATAATACCCTGATCGTGATACTTTGACGATACAAACGAGCCATGTCAACGGATAAAAACTCTTTAATTCATGAACAGCTTCAAACCGTGCAGTCTTCAGAATCCGTCCTCCCCGTGAAGATTTGGATAACGCTTTTTTAAGTATTCTACCTGACCTTTGACCCGATTTTTTAGCTGAGTGGCACTTCGGAGACCTAATGCTTCAGATAATGAGCGATAGCTTCCATTTCCTTCTTCATACATTTCACGGCTTTCATCTTAAATTCTTTCGTATAGTGTTGAAAAAGTTGTTATTTTCTCGCCATAAAAAATCCCCTCCAAGTATAGTGTAACAGCCAAGATATGTTCTCGGGCTTTTTACACTGTCTATTTAGAGGGGATCATACCACTTGGAACGAGTCTTTTCTGCTTAAGCTTCTTTTTCTTCTGTCTCAATTTCACTATCTTTTGGGTGATACGTTTGAAAGCTTGTAATCAATGTATCCAAATGCTCCAATTCATCACGGTATTCGATGATACTGGACATCACATTCAGCATATTATAATCGAGCAAGTCATTCTCTTGGTTTTGCTGATGCTGAATAAATGACTTTGTTAATGTTTCAAGTCGAAAAGAGCACTCATTTTGAAAATCATCGTCCTGCGGCTTCATTTTTCCAACAAACTTCATCAAGGTGCGCTCATGCCAATAGAGTAAATAATCAATCTCGTCGGTTAAGCTGTCCCTGAAATGCTCTGGCATCAAATGAATTTCATTTTCTAATTTATGCAGTTTTTTAAGCAAGTACAGAGCTCGATTTGACGTCATAATCGTCTGTCTGAACAAAACCAGCTTTCTTGATTTTACATACGTGGTTTTCTTTAAATAGCTTCGTTCCTCTTTGTATAACAAGTAAATGTGATCTAATTTGATCATACGTTCTTTTATTTGGTCGATGTCATCCTTTAAAGTGGAATGATCAGTAGACTGTCTGGAGCTTAGACGGATCCATTTTAAAATCTCCTCCGTATTTTCCATAATGTGATGAACGAGCTTTGTTTCATACTTTGGGGGCAGGAAGATTAAATTCACTAAAAATGAAGATAGAACCCCTAGCACCACAGTAGCTGTTCGGATTAAGGCAAAGGAAAGGAAATGATCCCCTGCACTTTCTAAAATAGCGATGACGGTTACAAGTGCAATCGGAATGGTGTGTTCAATCTTCAGCTTTAAATTAATGGCGATGACCATGACTGCTGTTAAACCGATAATGACTGGTCCTGTGCCGAAAAGCAGACCGAACGTAATGGCAAGTGCTGCTCCAATAATATTGGCTTGCACTTGGTCAACAATCGTTAAAAATGATCGATAAATAGATGGCTGGATAGCAAATACGGCTGCAATTCCCGCGAAAACGGGCGTTGGCAGCCCAAGCCATGTTGCCAGGTAAAGCGCGAGTACAATGGCAATACCAGTTTTTAAAATACGGGCTCCAAGTTTCATTGGTTTTGTCCCTGCATTCCTTTCTTTTTGATAATAGATGATCACTCGTCATATATCATAAATATTTTGATGAAACAACTAAGTAATATACAGCGGTCTTCCGAAATATTCAAGTGGTTTTTGAAAGTTCATGAAAACATCAAAAGAAGGTATTGTGAAAGAATGTAACAGATTCAATCGTTTTTGACAATGAAGAGCTGGTAAATAAAAAAACAGACGCAGTGATTTACGTCTGTTGTTGACTCGATTATGATTTTTTCAGCTGTTCAAACGCAAGATCTACCGCTTGCAGCGTCTCAGAAATATCTTTTTCAGTATGTGCGATGGTTAAGAACCAAGCTTCATATTTAGAAGGGGCAAGGTTAATACCTTGAGCCAGCATCAATTTGAAGAAGCGGGCGAACATTTCGCCATCCGTATTTTCAGCCTGCTCGTAGTTCACAATTGTTTCCTTTGTAAAGTAAATCGTGAGAGCACCTTTTAAGCGATTCACTGTAATATCTACTTGATGTTTTTTGGCATGGGCTAAGATTCCTTTTTCTAACATAGCGCCAAGCTGATCAAGACGCTCGTAGACTCCGTCTTCTTTTAACACTTCCAAGCATGCAATTCCGGAAAGAATTGACGCTGGATTTCCTGCCATCGTGCCAGCTTGATAGGCTGGTCCAAGCGGAGCAACTTGCTCCATAATTTCTTTTTTACCGCCGTAAGCACCGATTGGAAGACCACCGCCAATAATTTTTCCTAATGCAGTGAGGTCAGGTTTTACTTGAAGAAAATCCTGTGCACCGCCATACATAAAGCGGAAAGCTGTAATCACTTCATCATAGATCACGAGTGCGCCTTTTTCATGAGTTAGGTCATTGACCTGCTGCAAGAAGCAGTCCTTAGGCTCCACAATGCCAAAGTTTCCGACAATGGGCTCAACAAGGACAGCCGCTACTTCATCTCCCCATCGATCTAAAGCTTCTTTATAGCTATTGATATCATTAAATGGAACGGTAATAACTTCATTGGCGATGCTTTTGGGCACGCCCGCTGAATCTGGCGTTCCTAAAGTGGATGGACCAGAGCCTGCTGCAACGAGCACAAGATCAGAATGACCGTGATAACACCCGGCGAATTTAATGATCTTTGTTCTGCCTGTATAAGCGCGAGCCACACGAATCGTGGTCATCACAGCTTCGGTACCTGAATTGACAAAACGAACTTTATCCAAAGCAGGCATCGCTTCCTTCAGCATTTTCGCAAATGTAACTTCATGCTTCGTTGGTGTTCCATAAAGGACACCCGTTTCAGCCGCTTTCGTGATGGCTTTTGTAATATGAGAATGAGCATGGCCTGTAATAATAGGACCGTATGCTGCCAGATAATCGATATAGCGGTTTCCGTCTACATCCCAAAAATAAGCGCCTTCTCCTCTTTCCATTGCAACGGGTGATCCGCCGCCTACTGCTTTATATGAACGAGATGGGCTGTTGACCCCTCCAACAATATGCTCTAGCGCCTCTTGATGTAATTTTTCTGATTCTGTGAATTTCATAAATAGCCTCCTATCTCAACGTATCAGGTCGTCTATCATTATTTTAACATGCCGATGCAAGCCTTCTTAGTTGAATATCCTCTCAAAATTGGATAGGCTATTTAAAAAATAGGTTGGAGGGATTGTGTTATGACAATAGAAGTAGGGAAGCAAGTACCTGATATTGAATTAACCGGTGACAACGGGGAGAAAGTAAAGCTTTCTGATTTTAAAGGAAAACATATTGTCCTTTATTTCTATCCAAAAGATATGACCCCAGGCTGTACAACAGAAGCGTGCGATTTCCGTGATCGCCATCAAAGCTTTGCAGACTTAGATGCCGTCATTATAGGCGTAAGCCCAGACAATCAGGACAAGCACCAAAAGTTTAAAGAAAAACATGATTTACCGTTCCTGCTTCTTGTTGATGATGAACAGAAATTGTCTGAAGTATTCGGAGTTTGGAAGCTGAAAAAGAACTTTGGCAAAGAATACATGGGAATTGAGCGTTCAACGTTTCTTATTAATAAAGAAGGAACGCTTGTGAAAGAATGGCGAAAAGTAAAGGTGAAAGACCACGTAGAAGATGCTCTTGAGGAACTGAAAGCTCACGCTTAATATCATCACAGAATGAGATCGGCCGACATGGTCTTATCCCTGTCAAGTAGACAATTATAAAAAGCCTAACCTGCCAGTGTGTGACGGTATTCTACCGGAGCACACTGGTTTAATTTTTTCTGGAATCGATCGTGATTATAGAATTGAATGTAATCTTCTATGCTTTTATGAAGCTCTTTTTCCGTTTGACACGAAGAAAAGTAAGTGTTCTCTGTTTTGAGATGTGAGAAAAATGATTCGATACAGGCATTATCTAGGCAGTTTCCCCTTCGGGAATGACTGCCCTTCAAACCAACGTTTTCTAGTCGCTTTTGATATGCTTTTGTTGTGTATTGGAATCCTTGATCTGAAT
>NZ_JBAWSW010000041.1:0-20329 GCF_037104745.1 Bacillus sp. FJAT-53060 | reverse complement strand
ACGTTGTGCCGAAAGCACAAGTATCGATATGGATATCGAAAAATCACAGCCATACTAAAAAGGAGAATGCGTATTAACCATAAAACTGTTCAACGTATCATGCAGAAAAACCAGTGGCAATGCCGTGGCCGGTAACATACTGGATCGGAACTTTCAATCTGATCGTCCTCTTGAAAAACTAGTAACGGACATCACATATTTGCCTTATGGACAGAAACAATTGTACCTTTCCAGTATATTGGATTTATATAATGGAGAAGTGATTGCTTTTAATATTGGTGATAAGCAGGACACAGACTTTATCTTAAACACACTTGATCAGCTCCCAGCACTGCCTAAGAACTGCGTGTTACATAGCGATCAAGGTTCTGTGTATACATCTTACGAGTATCAGAAAGCTGTTCATATAAAAGGCATTACCATGAGCATGTCCCGTAAAGGGACACCCGCTGATAATGCCTCCATCGAATCGTTCCATTCCTCACTAAAGTCTGAAACGTTCTATCTTAACAGGATTGATCGAACTACGATCAACATCGTAGAACGCACTGTCAAATATTATTATAACAACATTCGTATTCAAACAAAACTAAACAACCAATCACCGATAAACTATCGGCAATTGGCTGTATAAAGGTGTTTTGATCCCTGTCTCAAAAACGGGGGTCAGTCCCGTGAGACGGGTTCTTTTTGTTTAGGCTTGTTCTGTAACGTGTACCTTTAATGTAGCTTGTACTTCTGGATTAATTTTCACAGGCACATTCGTGTATCCTAGGGCACGGATGGCATCATTCAGCTCGATTTTACGTTTATCAAGTTTGATTTGATGCTCTTTTTGTAATTTATCAGCGATTTGTTTGCTTGTAATGGATCCAAACAGACGGCCGCCTTCACCTGATTTTGCAGTGAGTTCCACTGTTAAGGTCTCAAGTGTTTCTTTTAGTTGTTTCGCTTTTTCAAGCTCTTGGATGGCATTCTTTTTCTCTTTGTTTTTCTGCCCTTCCAATGCACTTAGGTTCGTTGCATTTGCTTCAACAGCTAACCCTTGTTTGATCAGAAAGTTGTGAGCGTATCCATCAGCTACATTCTTGACTTCTCCTTTTTTCCCTTTGCCTTTTACGTCTTTTAGAAAGATCACTTTCATCTTTGAACCCCTCCTTCGAAATATTCGTCTATCGCAGCTTTTAACCTCTCTACCGCTTCTTCAATGGTTATACCATACATTTGGGTTGCAGCGTTAGTTAAATGACCGCCACCGTCTAATGCCTCCATGATAATTTGAACGTTGACATCCCCTAAGGATCTGGCACTAATGCAGACAGTGTCGTCATCTCGTCTAGCGACGGCAAATGACGCTTCCACCTCACTCATCGACAAAAGGGAATCAGCAGTCTGTGCAATCGTAATTTGATCATAATACTCAGAACTGTCAGACGGCAAAGAAGCGATCGCTATCTGGTTTTGATACAGCTCTGTATGCTGAATAAGTTTTGCCCGTTTGATGTAATGATCGACTGTCTCTTTTAAGAACTTTTGCACAAGGACAGGATCTGCTCCCTTCGCACGAAGGTAGGATGCCGCATCGAACGTTCTTGATCCCGTTCTCAGTGAGAAGCTCTTTGTATCAACAATGATTCCAGCAAGAAGTGCAGTGGCTTCAATCATATTGATGCGCAGTTTCTTCGGCTGATACTCTAATAGCTCTGTGACAAGCTCTGCGGTGGATGAAGCATACGGCTCCATATAGACAAGTAAAGGATCACGGATAAATTCCTCACCTCGTCTATGATGGTCAATGACAACGACGTTTTCAATTTTATTCAGCAGTCGTTCTTCCATGACGAGAGACGGTTTATGTGTATCGACGACCACAAGCAATGTGTCATCCTTTCCCAGCTCCATCGCTTCTTCTGGCGTGATAAAACGTGACCAAAGCTCTCCATAATTCTTAATTTCACTAATTAAGCGTTGAACACTGTCCCCAATCTGGTTAGCATCAATGACAATATAGCCTTCTTTCCCATTAGCCTGTGCAACCTTTAAAATACCGATCGAAGCACCGATTGAGTCCATATCTGGGAACTTATGCCCCATGATCATCACATTACCACTTTCAGATACTATTTCTTTTAATGCATGAGAAATGACCCTTGCGCGTACTCGTGTCCGTTTTTCCATTGGATTGGTTTTCCCGCCGTAGAATTTCACTTTCCCATTCGGCTGTTTAATGGCCACCTGATCTCCGCCTCGTCCGAGGGCAAGGTCAAGACTCGATTGCGCAAGTGCTCCAAGCTCTTTGAGAGATGGAACAGACGCACCAATTCCGATACTAAGGGTAAGCGTCGCGCTATGTGCCCCTGTTTTCTCACGAACCTCGTCTAAAATGGAGAACTTTGAGGCTTCAAGCTCTGCTAGGATGCTCTCATTTAATACCGCAATAAAGCGTTCAGACGAAATTCTCTTCAGGAAAATACCATATTCTTGCGCCCAATTGTTTAACAGTGACGTTACTTCACTATAAATGGCACTGCGCACTTGGTCATCAAGGCCTTGCGTGACATCGTCATAATTGTCTAAAAAAATATACGATAACACCGTTCGTTCATTCTTATACTGCCTCTCAATCTGTACCTGTTCGGTTACATCAAAGAAGTATAAAAGACGCTCTGACCGCTTAATAATCACCTTGAATTTCCGATCATTCAGCGTCACATTTTCTGTCTCGACCTCCTGTTTAATAAGAGGCACAATGGACTCAAATGTATCGTACAAGGATCTGCCGACAAGTGTACTTTCATGAAAGCACGAAGAGAGAAATGGATTTGTCCATTCGATATAATACTGGTCATTAAACAGCATAATCCCAATTGGCATCTCCATTAATGCTTCTTCTCCAACCTTTTTGACTCGATAGGATAATGTTGAAATATATGAATCAATCTCTTTTTGCACTTGCGTATCTGCCCACTTTAAGAAGTAGAGTACACCTGCAAGTACTAAAAGACCAACCGCTCCTATGATCCAATTAAAATAAAGGTTGAGGAGGACTGTGACCACCGCAAGGACAATTAACGCGAAGATCGGATACTTGATGACAGGTTTTCTATAGAAGCTTGGCACTGATATCAACTCCTCAACATTCAGAGTGAATTATTTATTCTTTACTTTATCTCTTAAATCAAAGCCTATGTCGACAATTCCTATAATACGCACAATCACACCGACTTGCGGATAGAGAATCGTCAACACGATAGCAAAAATGGGTACCACTTTTGAGATGTTTTTTTCGTGGCAATAATAGAAGATAAAAGAAAAGCCCTGAATAAGCACCAATATAAATAAAATTTGAAACGCACTCGTTTGAACAAGCCATAAAAAGCTGCCTTTTTCCGTCTGAATCAGCATCAAAAGCAGTGTGAGTAAATAATACCATACCATGCTTTTGGGCATCCGCATATCCTTAAATTTCTTAAGGTTCGGCATGTCTTTGACAAACCGTTTAATCAGGGGACGCACGATCCAGTGATTCACTAAAGCGATCAGCGTAACACCAATCAATAGCGCTACAGGTAAAGCACTCAATGCCGTATCCTGAATCTCTCTCAACTGCTTCAGTTGTTTCGCAATGTCCTGTTCAGAAGCGCCGGATTGCTTTAATACGCTCTCTACCATCGGAATCATTTGCTCAATTGACTCTTTAGCGATACCAAGTATATCTACCTGAAAAAGCTGAACACTGACGACAAAGTAGATGAGGAAACTGAATAAATAGATCAGCCCACCTGTAATGACCGCATTTCCCGGCTGCCTCTTGCTGTAGAAAACGCCCATGCCTAATCCGACAGCAATCAGCATTGGTGCACTCATCAATCCCGCAATAGAACCAATTAAAAAGCTGATCACTATGCCAATAGCGCCAGCAGCAATTCCTTTTTTCAATCCTTGCCTGATTGTATAGAGAATGATCGGAATCGGAGCAGCCAGAAAGAAAATAATGGATAATAGTGGCACATACAAATAAAACAGCGTCATGACCGAAAAAATACTGATCATGATAGCGCCTTCTACTAACCCTTTTGTTTGTTTCACACCTTCACCTCTATCCAACCATTTTTCTATATCTTGCTCAATGTGTACTTCTATGTATACGCACTATGTAAGCTTCATCATGTCTTGCTCCAACCTTTATTTTACCATAGCGGCAAATCCCAAGTAAAATGCGGCTATCCTGAGAACGTTCCACGTGGAACACCGATATGAATTTGAATGAACGTTTTTAAACAGCATATGACAATTTTTTAGATTAATCTTAGCTATAAACCCTGAATTCAAGATCAAAAGCTGTTAGAATAGAAACATCATTAATAAATGTAAGAAGGAGAATTCACATGGGAAAAACACTCATATTTGGACACAAAAACCCTGACACAGACACAATTTGCTCTGCGATTGCTTACGCTGATCTGAAAAACAAAATTGGCGTTGAGGCAGAAGCTGTCAGACTTGGAGAAATCAATGGAGAAACACAATACGCATTAGATTTCTTTAAACAAGAACCACCTCGTTTCATTGAAACGGCTGCAAACGAAACAAAGCAAGTCATTCTTGTTGATCATAACGAATTCCAGCAAAGTGTAAGCGATATTGATCAAGTACAAGTGACCGAGGTCATTGACCATCACCGTATTGCCAACTTTGAAACAAGTGAACCTCTTTACTATCGTGCTGAGCCAGTTGGTTGTACAGCAACGATCCTAAACAAAATGTACAAAGAGAACCAAATCACCATTGAAAAAGAAATCGCTGGGCTGCTTTTATCTGCAATCATTTCTGATTCCTTACTATTTAAATCCCCAACATGCACACAGCAAGACATTGATGCTGCGCATGAGGTAGCAAAAATTGCAGGGGTAGATCCACAAGTATACGGCCTAGACATGCTAAAAGCTGGCGCTGATCTAAGTCAAAAAACTGTTCAAGAATTAATTACACTTGATGCAAAAGAATTTGCACTAGGAAACAGCAAAGTTGAAATTGCTCAAGTCAATACAGTAGATATCGCTGAAGTGACAGCAAGACAAACGGGAATTGAAGCCAAAATCAATGAAGTCATTGCAGGGAAAGATCTTGATCTATTTGTTCTTGTGATCACAGACATCTTAGAAAATGATTCTCTTGCTCTTGCACTTGGTGCTGAAGCAGCAAAAGTAGAAAAAGCATTTAACGTAACACTTAAAAACAATACAGCATTATTAAAAGGTGTCGTATCAAGAAAGAAACAAGTCGTGCCTGCACTAACGAACGCTCTTTCTTAATCCACACGACAAGACTGCTGACGAGTTCAGCAGTCTTTTTTGTATGTCTTCAGATTGTTGACAAAGGGCTAAAATTTCAAGTTTGATAGAAAACCTTTGAAGTCTAGGAAGGACGATTACCGAAGCGGAGCGAATTTGAGATTCGTGAGCACCGGCACGCAGAAATGACACCCAATGCGAGGCTTTGTCTACACGCTGAAGCGCTCCTTTCAGAACGCTCCTTTTTAATGAATATATACATCACTGACGAGAATATCCTTTAGAGCACTTGTTGGTATCGTGAATTCAACAACACCCATGTAGCCAGGTGCCACATCATATTCATTAAAGGAAATCACGAGCTTGCCTTTGGAATTGATATAGAAGCTTTGATCTTGCTGAATCTTTTTAAATGGATCCATTTCATCTTTGCCAATCCAATAAATCTTATTTGAATCCTCTTTCATCTGTTTTTTCATCTGCTCTTTAATGTTTTCACTAATTACATCAATATAACGGTCATCCTTAAACAAGCTTGGTAGTGTGATGAGCACATGATTTTTCTTATCAACCGTATCGTACGTCATTTCTTCTGCCGCTGAAGCCTGAGTTGTCACCTTGTATCGACCTATTGAGAGAATTTGATCATTGTTCGTTCTTACTTCATACCCACTCTCAACACTTAAATGGCCATTTTTGTAGCCCTTTGTTCCCTTTTCAAAATCTTGATACAGCTTTTTATTCTCAGCTAAATATTTTTGATTGAGGCTGTTTTCTAATTTTTCGTCACCAAGCCCTGACACGTGTGGTGTTTTCAGATCAATATTCGTTCCCTGATCGCTTTTCTTAAATTCTGTGAAAGTCACGACCTTCACAAGCTCACCAATGACAGGTACCTCTGAAATTGCTCTTGCTGCCTGTGGACTGACGTTGACAGTGGTCACAAACAGAGCAGCCACAGCGACAATTCCAGTCGTCCACTGTTTGAAGTGCGGTTTTTTATTTTTTCGTTTTAACGTCCGTTCAACCATGGCATCATATTCCGGTGGAATAGGAATTTCTAAATATTCCTCTTTTAACTGTTCCAAATGCTTATCCATTTATATTTCCTCCTGCGATAATTCTACTTTTAAAAATCGCAACGCTTTATATAATCTTGTTTTAATGGTGTTTTCATTTTCTTCGAGAATATGAGCGATGTCCTCAAGCTTTAAATCTTCAAAGAATCGCAATATAATGATGACCCGGTACATCTCAGGCAAATCCTCTATGGCCCGTCTAACATCCTGATCCTCATAGACATCGGATTCACCCTTTGATAAGAATTCAAGTGTGTCATCATCTGTCACCTGCACCCGCTTCTTCTTTCGTAAAAAGTCTAGGGCAACGTTCACCACAATTTTATAAAACCAACTATGCATCTTGCTTTCATCCTCTAGTCGATGTACAGATTTGAGTGCTTTATGAATCGCATCTTGAACCACATCCATGGCATCTTCTGGGTTTTTGACATAGCTGTAGGACAATCGATAAAAACTGTGTTTATGCTCCATTACGTAATCCGCAAATTGATCATCAATCTTTCGTTTCTTCATTTTACAAAGAGCTCCTTTATCTTAAATGCGCATCTGTTATTTCTTACATTGGATAGACGCGCGCCTGTTCAAAATAGTTTGCGCTCGATTATTTTTTTAACATCTCATCGCATTTACGTTTCTATACAAAGAGCCAACTTGACTGGCTCACTCATTCAAAGCGGTAATTTTTTGATGAACAAATTGTTTTAGAAAAGTGAATAATTGATGGAGATGCCGTCTCCCGTTCAACCTGCTGTGCAGCCCTGCATCACGCTCCAATCTTTTGCTCCATACATCTTTTTAGCTGCTCTTTGATACAACCATCATAAGCACAACAGTATCTGCCTCAACCTGTTTCCCTCGCTCTTTTGCATACGAGTAAAGCCGGTTCATCTTTCCTTCCACTGTATCTGGGTTTGAAAACAGAAGCTGAAGAGGACCTTTTTACTCACAAATCAGCTCAAATAATGGTTCATCTATCGAAACAATCGGTTGTTTGAAATAATCACTAGTTTTACATGTTCCATTTGCTCCATCTCCTTTTGTTTGGTTTGCCCAAACAGCTTCTCTAAAAAACCACCTGTATTCCCTACCTCATTTAAAATTGACGATGATACCATAAAGCCGCAGCATCTACTTCTTCTCTCGTTAGCTGATGTCCATGATTTCCCCAATGAAGCGTGACCGAAGCGCCTGCGTCTTGCAGCAATTGCTCCAACTCCTGTGATTCCTCTGGTTTGCACATTGGGTCATTTTCACCAGCTGCTATAAAGACTTGTTTCCTCGCTAATGAAGGCAATGAAACCCCGCGTCTTGGCACCATCGGGTGATGCAGGATCGCCCCTTTCAGTGCATCTTCATAATGGAATAGCAGACTTCCAGCAATGTTCGCCCCGTTTGAATATCCGATGGCTACAACGTTGTCACGATCAAACCCATATCCATCTGCTGCTTCACCTATAAATGTATATAGTTCCTTTGTTCGCTCAATTAAATCTTGTTCATCAAATACACCCTCTGCCAAACGCCTGAAAAAACGCGGCATGCCTTTCTCTAACACATTTCCTCTCACGCTGAGCACAGATGCGCCCGAATCTACCACCTCCGCAAGCGGCAATAAATCAAGTTCTGTCCCGCTAGTACCATGCAGTAATAAAAGGACAGGTCTTTGTTCATTCTTTCCTTTTCGAAAAAGGTGCTTCATCATGAATCTCCTTTCCCTTTGATTACTCTCACCTCAATTGGTAGCACAATTTGTTCAATCTGACTTCGCTGCGCCTCATATTGCGGTGGCAGCTTCAACGCTGCACCCATCGTTTCCACTGATTCATCGTGTGCAAACCCCGGAAGATCAGTCGCAAGCTCAAATAATATACCGCCAAGCTCTCTGAAATAAATGGCATTGAAGTAATTTCGGTCTTGCACAGGTGTTACCTGATACCCGCTTTGCACAATATGTCTTTGCCAATCTAATAGATCATGATCATCAGTTGCTCTCCATGCAACATGATGTACAACCCCAACACCTATCCGTCCTCGTGCAACAGGTGTCACTTTCACATCAATCACATTGCCAATATCACCGAACGAACGGAATCGCACATAGTCCTCTTCTGCTCCAACTCGTTCAAGTCCCATCGTTTTCTCTAACAGCTGCATCGTTTGCTCCGGCTGTGATGTTAATAAAACAGCTCCGCCAAACCCTTTAATCGCTACATCGGGTGTGACACCGTTAAATGTCCACTCATTTTGCTTTCCTTCATCCCGCTCTACTAGCTCAATCAATAGGCCGTGTGGATCTTCAAATGAAAGAAAGGCATCACCAAAGCGTTCATTGGTATCATAAGCAATATCAAACTGCTTCAGACGTTCCTTCCAGAAAGAGAAAGCGCCTGTCGGGACAACGTATGTGGTCACGCCAACTTGGCCTGCGCCAATTTGACCCTTTTGGGCACCTGGCCAAGGAAAAAATGTCATAATAGTACCTGGAGAGCCCCCTTCATTCCCAAAATATAAATGATATGTGCCTGGATCATCAAAATTTACGGTCTTCTTAACGAGACGAAGTCCCAATACACCGGCATAAAAATCAACGTTCTCCTGAGGATGACCAACTATCGCTGTAATATGGTGAATTCCTTCTGTTTTTTTCACTCCTAATGACCTCCTAATCATGAAGTAACAAGCTCTATTCATTATGTCTTTGTTGACGTCTTTTAATATCTTGAATTCGAGATATTAAATTAAAAAATATATTCATTTCGAATTAAGAATAAAATGTGTTTAAATAAATGTCAATGATTTTTGTTTTTCCTTTTAAAAAAGCAGGCCCTTTTGGCACATGGCGGACCTGCTTTTTCTTGATTATTGTAGCAGCTTGTTCTTTTCTAAATAGGCTTTCGCCACCAGAAAAGCATCTTTTCCATTCACATTGACTTCATAATTCATTTCTCTCATCTCATCGTCTTTGATTTGACCAGCCAGCTTGTTGAGTGAGGCCTCAATCTCAGGAAACTCTGTTAACGTCTCTTGCCTTAACAGCGGCGCTCCTTGATATGGCGGAAAAACATGCTTGTCATCATCAAGCACCTTTAATTTGTATTGTCTCAACTCGCTATCTGTTGAATACGCATCAACCAAATTAATATTCCCTTTTTTAATCGCCCGATACCGAAGCTTAGGTTCCATCGTCACCACATCGTCAAAGGAAAACTGATAAGTCTTTTGAATGCCTTGATATCCATCCTGACGATCAGAGAATTCTAAGGTAAATCCAGCATTTATACGATTCTTGATCTTACCTAGATCTGAAATCTTTGATAACTCATATTGATCAGCCAGTGACTGAGGCACGGCTAAAGCATACGTATTGTTATAAGCCATCGGCTGGAGAAGACGGAGCTCAAATGATGCCTCCAAGCCACGCCGCGCCTGCTCATACACTTTTTCTTTATCTGTGCTTTTCGTTATTTCTTTAAGGAACTCAGAAATCGCTGTACCCGTAAACTCAGGGTAAATGTCAATGTCACCAGATCGCAGCGCTTGAAAAACAAAGGACGTCTTACCAAGACCGGGCTTAAGATTGACTTGAATATCCGTATCCTGCTCAATTAAAAGCTTATACATAGAGATCAAAATTTCAGGCTCTGATCCTAATTTCCCACCAATGGTAATTTGTCTCTTTTCTTGTTGAAACAGCAAGGGAGCAGCGACAACCGCTCCTGCCATCACGGCAAAGACAGTCACAGAGATCACGGTCTTTTTAAAGGGTATTTTCTCAAATGTTCGCAGCACCACATCAAATAAGAGCGCAAGTAAGGCGGCTGGGATGGCGCCAATGACGATCAACGACATATCATTTCGATCAATTCCTAGCAGAATCAGACTCCCTAAACCGCCAGCCCCGATAAGAGCTGCAAGAGTGGCTGTCCCCACAATGAGAACCATCCCCGTTCGGATACCTGCCATGATTACTGGCATGGCTAGAGGCAGTTCCACCTTTAATAAACGTTTGCGATGATTCATT
Source organism: Bacillus sp. FJAT-53060 (assembly GCF_037104745.1). Lineage (NCBI taxonomy): Bacteria > Bacillati > Bacillota > Bacilli > Caryophanales > Bacillaceae > Bacillus > Bacillus sp. FJAT-53060. The sequence goes on along the minus strand of NZ_JBAWSW010000041.1, from coordinate 9,932 downwards.
CCCATGGCTAGAGCCGCTTCTCGAAGGGAAGGATCGACCTCATGAATGCCTGTATATGTATTTCTTAAAATAGGAAGTAAGGCATAGACCACAAGGGCAATAATGGCAGGTACTTGACCGATCCCAACGAGAGGAATCAGCAGCCCAAGCAGAGCCAGAGACGGAATCGTTTGTAAGACAGCCGTCACCCCAATCACCCACTCTGCTAACTTTGGAACCCTCGTTAATAAAATGCCTAATGGAATCGCAATCAAAATCGCTAAAAATAAAGCAATAAAGGAAATTTGAATATGCTCAAGTAAAGCGTGACCCAATTGTTCCTTTCGGGCCCATAACACACTTGTCCAATCATTCATGTGAGTCACTCCTCTCCGCAAGAGAACCAGCTAAAAACTGAATCACTGCTTGCCGATTCACTATTCCAATCCGCTCCCCATCCTTCTCAATAGCCAATTCCTCATGCTCTGCCAATTGAAACAGTACATCGTCCAGCGTGGCATATGCTGAGACCGCATCATAGCCCAAAAGAGATTCTTGAGTCATTGGTTGAGCCAGAGTTTCTAGTTCAAATGCCTGATGTCCCACATGGGGAACAGCCCCTGAGACAAATTCCCGAACAAATGCATTGACTGGATGTTGAACCAATTCCTCTGGGCGTCCAATTTGCACCACTTTTCCTTCATTCATGACACATATCCGATCACCAAGCTTCATTGCTTCTTGCATATCATGCGTCACAAAAACGATGGTCTTTTGAATACGACGCTGTAAATCAAGCAGATCATCCTGCAATTTCTCTCTCGTCAATGGATCTAGCGCACTAAAAGGTTCATCCATTAGGACAATCTCAGGATCAGCTGCAAGTGCACGTGCAACACCGACCCGCTGCTGCTGTCCTCCTGAAAGCTCTGCCGGCTTTCGATGTCGATACATAGCTGGATCAAGCCCCACCATCAACATCAGTTCATCAACACGCTTACTCGTCTCGTTCCGGCTCCAATGCTTCAGCTCCGGCACTACGGCAATATTTTCTTCTATGGTCATATGAGGAAAAAGCGCAATTTGTTGAAGAACATAACCAATGTCCCAGCGCAGCTCATACATATCATAATCACTTACTTTTTGATCCTTTATATAAATCTCACCTTCTGTAGAAGAAATAAGACGATTGATCATTTTCAATGTCGTCGTTTTCCCGCTTCCACTAGGTCCAATCAATATAAAAAACTCACCTTTCTGAATATCCAAATCAACAGACTGAACGGCATAGCGCTCATCAGAAAATCGCATCGAAACCTTCTTAAATTCAATCATCTTCCCACGCCCTGACTGCAATTATTTTCTAGACTACCAATATGACAGATCGACCTCGTATTTGTATAGAACAAACTGTCACTTTGACTCCTTTTACATACTTCCCCTAGTTCAACCGCCAAAAACGGCTCTAGCAAAAATAGAGTTAGACATAGAAAAAAAAGCGAAGAGCTCAAGGCTCTTCGCTTTTAAGTCAACGACTTACTCACCAGTAACGTATGGAAGTAATGCCATTTGACGTGATCTTTTGATCGCTAAAGTCAATTTACGTTGATACTTAGCACTAGTTCCTGTTACACGACGAGGTAAAATTTTACCACGCTCAGAAACAAACTTTCTAAGAAGATCAACATCTTTGTAATCGATGTGCGTGATACCGTTAGAAGTAAAGAAACATACTTTACGACGTTTCGCACGACCGCCTCTGCGTCCACCTGCCATTTGTTTTCACACCTTTCCTTTAGTCATTATTCAGATCAATTAGAATGGCAAATCATCATCGGAGATGTCAATCGGTTTACCGTCATTCGCAAATGGGTCATCATTGAAGCTATTCCCCTGATTACGATTTTGATTGTTTTGATTGCCAAATGGATTCTGATCGTTTTGGCTACCGCCATAATACTGGCCTCCGCTATTGCCACCGCCGCTGTATCCACCTGAACCAGCACCGCCGCCGCTTTTAGGCTCAAGAAATTGAACACTCTCAGCTTGAACTTCTGTCACGAAGACACGCTGTCCTTGCTGATTTTCATAGTTTCTCGTCTGTAAGCGACCGTCTACACCGGCAAGACTTCCTTTTTTCAGGAAATTAGCCACGTTCTCGGCTTGTCTCCTCCAAGTAACACAGTTAATGAAATCGGCTTCACGCTCTCCAGATTGATTCGTAAACGTACGATTCACAGCTAGAGTAAACGTGGCTACAGCCGCACCATTAGGCGTGTAGCGAAGCTCAGGGTCTTTTGTTAGTCTTCCGACCAATACAACACGGTTTAGCATATTAAAAGACCACCTTTAAATATATATTTCAATGATTTATACTTCTTCTTTAACAACAATGTGGCGAATGATATCGTCACTGATCTTAGCTAAGCGGTCAAATTCTTGAACTGCTGCAGCGTCAGATTGAACGTTTACGATTTGGTAGAAACCGTCACGGAAATCGTTGATTTCGTATGCAAGACGACGTTTACCCCAATCCTTTGTTCCAGTGATCTCCGCACCGTTAGAAGTCAACACGTTATTGAAACGCTCGATAACTGCTTTTTTAGCCTCATCGTCAACTGTTGGGCGGATGATGTACATAACTTCGTACTTTCTCATCTGATTGCACCTCCTTTTGGTCTAAGCGGCCCTAAACGGGCAAGGAGCAATAAATTATATTACTCACAATTGTATATTATAACAAATCACTTGGCCTATGACAAGAACCTATACGTTAAAACGGAAATGAATGACGTCTCCATCTTTCACTACATAATCTTTACCTTCTAAACGCACTTTCCCTGCCTCTTTCGCAGCAGACATGCTTCCGCCAGCTAGTAAATCCTCATAAGCAACCGTTTCAGCACGAATAAATCCACGCTCGAAGTCCGTATGAATGATTCCAGCACATTCTGGCGCCTTCATTCCTTTTTTAAATGTCCAAGCACGTACCTCTTGCTCACCTGCTGTAAAATACGTAGCTAAGCCTAGAAGTGAATAAGACGCTTTAATCAACTGATCTAGTCCTGATTCTTTGATGCCGAGCTCTTCAAGGAACATCTGCTTCTCTTCTCCTTCAAGCTCTGCAATTTCAGATTCAATCTTAGCACAAACAATGATCACTTCAGCGTTTTCGCCAGATGCAAACTCACGAATTTGCTGCACATATTCGTTTCCGTCCTGATCTGCTACTTCATCCTCACTCACATTTGCTACATAAAGAACTGGTTTAGACGTGAGTAAATGAAGCTGTTTGACAAGCTTTTGCTGCTCATCTGTAAATTCTACAGATCTTGCAGATTTCCCAGCTTCAAATGCGTCCTTTAGCTTCGACAAAATATCAAATTCAGCTACAGCTTCCTTGTCTTTTTGTTTCGCAAGCTTACTCACACGAGTTAAACGCTTTTCAACCGTTTCTAAATCCGACAAAATCAGTTCTAAATTAATTGTTTCAATATCTGACACTGGATCAACCTTGCCTGATACGTGTGTAATGTTATCATCGGCAAACGCTCTCACCACGTGACAGATCGCATCTACTTGGCGGATGTGAGAAAGGAATTTATTCCCTAATCCTTCACCTTTAGACGCACCTTTGACAATACCAGCAATATCAGTGAATTCAAAAGCAGTCGGAACTGTCTTTTTCGGCTGCACCAATTCTGTTAGATTTTGTAAACGATCGTCTGGAACCTCTACAATTCCGACGTTTGGATCAATGGTACAGAACGGATAGTTAGCAGACTCCGCCCCAGCCTGTGTAATTGCATTGAATAGCGTTGACTTCCCGACGTTAGGTAAGCCAACAATACCAGCTGTTAAAGCCATTCTTTCATCTCCTCTATATCAAACGTGCTCGTTATACTGCGTAATATGAACCTAGAGCAATTATAAGTAGGTTTACATGAAAAGACAAGTTAACCATTATGCGTTTTCAATAGAAGAAACATCACCAAAAAGAGCGAATCAGAGCTATAAAAGGATAAATTGCTTCCTGCATAATAGACAATTAATCAAAAAAAGCATGAGGCCTACCTTAAGCAGTTGGCTCCTCATGCTTGACGAGAATTTTCTTCATTTTTCGTTCAAAGTCTCTTCTTGGGATCAGCACGCTATGCCCACAGCCTTCGCATTTAATACGAATATCCATGCCCAAACGAATGACTTTCCACCGATTGGCACCACATGGATGGGGTTTTTTCATTTCAACAACGTCATGTAACCCAAACGCTTTGTCTGCCATCAGCCTTCACCTCAATTGCTCACTTTATTGAATCTATTGTACAAAAAAACGATCGTTAATCCTATTCTTTTTTATAGAAAAAATCCTTCTTTTATATCATTTTATTTGTGACCAATAGTTACTTAAACTGTTTTTCCCTATTTTTTAATTTATGATATTTGTATAAATGTTATATGAGGGAGCAGGTACGATGGTCAATCGAAAGGATAGATTAACCAATAAAGAATATAAAATCATATCCGATCATGCTGGAAACAAAGACAAATTACGGCACCATACGATAGAAATAGGTTAGCAAACGCTCACTGTCCACGATTTTCTAAAAATCCATCATAAATTATTTGGTTTAACGATGCAACAGAAACAATCAAATGAATTCATCGTCGCTTTTCACTGTCCGTTACCAAAGCAAATGAAGGTCTCATCACCAGAAGATGTTCAAACAGCAGCACATTCATTGCAAAACAGATGATGTCTATCCCATTGAAAGAAAATCCCTAGCAGGGAATCAAGATCATGCCTTTTTTAAAGGGAAGGAATACATTGAACAAGTGTGTCATCATAGCGTCCTACCAACAAGCCCTTGCCGATACTATTTGTGCTTATATTGCAACAGAACAGCCAGTTGTCAAAAAAGCCACCACCTTTGATAGTCCAAATATATGGGCAGTCTGTCACCTTCAATTCAGCAAATGCCTTTATATAAGGATATCAAAGATGCCATCGATTCAATTCTGATAAAATAAGCACTGCTCTTACGAAGAGTGGTCCTTATTTTATCAATATAATTTCTTGATCAAAAAAAGATCTTCTTACTTAAAATTGGGTATAGCATTAAACAGACGAGTAAATAAAGATTTAACAAACTATAAATCGGATACAAGAAAGCAATCAAATCGGCAAATCCAAGAGATGTTAAAGGCGCCATCAAAAGAAGCATAACGAATACAATCAACCAGCGAGGAATTCGTACAAAAGAGAGCATTCGGCTCGATAAACCAAATAAACCAGCGGCTGTTGTCGTATAAATGGCTAGACAAAGGACAACTGTCATAAATACAAACAATGACGTCGGCGCCCCTTCTAATACCGTAAACAAAGGAATTCCTTCTGCTGAAAGACTCCCAGAAATATCAACAAGTATTTCATTATATACATAAGAGAGGACACCAAAAATTAGACCGCTTAATATACTCGCAATTTTGGCTTCTCCCAGCCCCTTCATTTCTTTCCCAACCGAAGACAGTACGGCAACAACAGATAATATATTCAAAGAAGCAAAGACAATACTGGCAGGCCAATTGTACTGCTGCCCAAAATCAATCCTCCACATATGATCATGATTCATATAATAAAAAACAAACGCATAGATGAGCCCCACCACCAAAATTGGTATAATAAAGGCATTTACCGATAAGAGCCCTTTTACATCCCAGAAAAAAATCATAAATGAAAAAAAACAAAACGCACCGATTCCAACCCAAAATGGAACACGATACATCTCAAGTGTGACCCCGCCACCGGCAATCATGACCGTTGTTGTCGTGAATAGATAAAGGACAATTAAAATGTCATACACCTTAGCCAGCCATGGACCTACAAGCCGCTCTAGCACTGGCACAAAGTGATCAGCACGCACCTCATAACTAATTTTCAACACCACATAGGTAGACAGCATAAACATCAGTGTAAATAGTAGAATGGCTAGTCCACTATCAATACCAAAAAACTGCCAAATTTCTTGACCGGAAGCATACCCCGCTCCTATTAAGCTTCCTAAAATTAAAAGCGTCCACCTTGAACCAGCCTTCCACACAATCATCACCTCATAGGTATAGAATTAAGCTTCTTTCCGTATACTGTTACTAACTACTATGACAAGGAAGTGAGACCTATGAATAGCAAGAACGGTCTTTTTTTAAGAAATAGGGTGAAAGAATACGTGTCCCATACGGATACAAATGCCATTAAGCATCTTAAAAGTATTTTATTCTCGCATCTTCAGAAAGCAGGAAAAAGACCCGTTGTCATCGTTTGTATTGGAACAGACCGCTCAACTGGCGACTCTCTAGGTCCACTTGTTGGAACAAAGCTTTCAGGTCTGAATTTGAAAAAGCTTCACGTATACGGAACTCTCTCTAACCCAGTGCATGCCGTCAATTTAAAAGAAAAGCTCGCTGAAATTGAACAAGCTCATCAACATCCATTTATTGTGGCTGTTGATGCCTGTTTAGGAAGAGTGAAAAGTGTAGGCTCCTTCCAAATTGGAGATGGGCCGTTAAAACCTGGGGCAGGTGTACAAAAGGAGCTCCCTCAGGTAGGAGATATTCATATCAATGGGATCGTCAACGTCAGTGGTTTTATGGAATACTTCGTTCTCCAAAACACAAGGCTCCATCTTGTCATGTCTATGGCCAATACACTTTCTGAAAGTCTATCTCACATTGATCAAATGGATTGGACGAGAGAAAAAAGCCGCTCTCTCTTTGCCCCTATTCAAAATATCACTGGGAGAATATAAAAAAGACCATCTCGTATCAAGATGGTCACTCTGAGGATTCTCTCATAGAAAGCAATTCAAGAATTCTTTCTAAATCTTCGTTTGAAAGAAATTCAATCTCAATTTTTCCTTTTTTCTTCTGTTTCTTAATGGTAACTGAAGTACCAAAGTAATTTTGTAAGAAAGACTCTCTTTCTTTCAACATTCGATCCTTTGGTGCTTCTTTTTTCTTTGTTTCACGTGGAACAATTTCGTTTAACTGCTGAACAAGTTTCTCAACCTGACGTACATTTAACCCCTCATCAACGATTTTCTTTACCAATGGTGCTAGCTTCTTCTTGTTTTTCAAGCTAAGCAAAGTTCGTCCATGTCCCATCGATAACGTTCCATCGGCAATCCGCTTTTGTACTTCTTCCGGTAAGGTTAGAAGGCGAAGATGATTCGCAATATGCGGTCTGCTTTTACCTAACCGTTTCGCTAATTCTTCTTGGGTCACACTTAAGTGATCTAGCAAGGAAGCATAGGCTTCCGCTTCCTCTAATGGAGATAAATCCTCACGCTGTAAGTTTTCTAAAAGGGCAATCTCTCTCATCAGCGTTTCTGAAAATTCTCTGACGATCGCAGGAATTGTTTCCAGACCAGCTTGTTCTGCTGCTCGAAAACGGCGTTCACCTGCTACAATGTCATATCCTTTAATCGATTTTCGAACGATGATCGGCTGTAAAACGCCGTGCTGCTGAATTGATGCTTTGAGATCAGCTAACGCATCGTCATCAAACGTTTTCCTTGGCTGATACGGATTCGGACGCAAATCCTTTAATTTGATTTCTTCTACAGTTTCTTCATTTGATTCTATGTTATTAAATAATGCATTAATACCCTTCCCAAGACCTTTAGCCATTCGTATCCACTTCCTTTGCTAAGTCTAAATAGACATCTGCACCTCTTGATCGTGGATCATACAAGATAATAGGCTTTCCATGACTAGGCGCTTCGCTGAGTCTGACATTTCTCGGAATAACGGTGTGATAGACTTTATCTCTAAAGTATTTCTTCACTTCTTCAATGACCTGAATCCCAAGATTTGTCCTTGCATCAAGCATCGTCAGTAAGACCCCTTCAATGGCAAGGTCGGTATTTAAATGTTTCTGCACGAGACGAACTGTGTTTAACAATTGACTCAATCCTTCAAGCGCATAATATTCACACTGAACCGGTATTAAAACGGAATCGGATGCAGTTAACGCATTAATCGTCAGTAATCCAAGTGATGGCGGGCAGTCAATAATCATATAATCATAATTTTGCTTCACTGATTCAAGTGCTCTCTTCAGCCTCACTTCACGTGAGATCGTAGGCACAAGCTCAATTTCTGCCCCTGCAAGCTGTATCGTCGCAGGAATGACATCAAGATTTTCGACCTCTGTCGTCTTAATCACATCAAGTACATCTGCATCATCAACTAAAATATCGTACACACACTTCTCTACGTCGGCCTTCTCAATCCCAATACCACTCGTGGCATTGCCCTGCGCATCAATATCAACTAACAATACTCGTTTTCCTATGTATGCTAAACACGCACCCAAATTAACAGAAGTTGTTGTCTTTCCAACGCCACCCTTCTGGTTGGTAATCGCTATGATTTTTCCCACGATGTCACCCACTTTCAACTTAACAAGTTTCTCATTCATTCATACTTTCTATTCTATCAAAAAAAGTCTGAAACGTTTGCTTTTTTTGTTTCTCCATTATAAATTCGTCGGAGAATGTCTATTTTCGTACATGAATGGACGAATGGAAACAAGCAGGGAAAATATATTGATATATCTTTTAGACAGAAATGACTTTGCATAAAAAAACCTCACTTCATTGAAGAGAGGAGAAAACATATTAAAAGTTTAAGCCGCCAATTTTACGACCTTCACTCACAATGACTTTAGGAGTCACTGTTTTATAGTTTCTCTTTTTCAAAAATCCATAAGGTGCCTTAACGCATGTCCAACAGTGTCACCTGTTTTGGCGTAGCCTGCCATACAATCTTTGAATAATACGTCGGGTCCGAAAATCGAGCCTTCGGATGGTCTTTCACGTCATCGTGCGCCCAATCCCCTGTTAGATCCTCCTTTTCTTGATGATTGATTCGAATAACCTTTGTATTGGCACTATGACGAAACCAGCTTTGAATGGAATCGATAATGTCTAAATCTATGAATGGAGGCATAGTTTTTCATGTTAATAACGATACCAGCATGACCAATTAAACCATTCAAGGCACCACCAGGATATCCCCTTTTTGAGCATATAATATCGGTACCAGGATATGGTTTTCCCAAAAGGTGGCGAACAGTATGTGGCTTTTCATCAGATACCACCTCATCCTGTTTGTTTTGTCGTAAACCATAGTTCTTTAAATCATCTTCAGATATTTTGTATTTAAATTCAAATACAAAAAAAGCTGACGAGTGACTCGGGACTGACCCCCGTTTTTGAGACAGGGATCAAAACACCTTTATACAGCCAATTGCCGATAGTTTATCGGTGATTGGTTGTTTAGTTTTGTTTGAATACGAATGTTGTTATAATAATAAATGTATTCTTTGACAGTGCGTTCTACGATGGTGGTCGTAGTTCGATCAATCCTGTTAAGATAGAACGTTTCAGACTTTAGTGAGGAATGGAACGATTCGATGGAGGCATTATCAGCGGGTGTCCCTTTACGGGACATGCTCATGGTAATGCCTTTTATATGAACAGCTTTCTGATACTCGTAAGATGTATACACAGAACCTTGATCGCTATGTAACACGCAGTTCTTAGGCAGTGCTGGGAGCTGATCAAGTGTGTTTAAGATAAAGTCTGTGTCCTGCTTATCACCAATATTAAAAGCAATCACTTCTCCATTATATAAATCCAATATACTGGAAAGGTACAATTGTTTCTGTCCATAAGGCAAATATGTGATGTCCGTTACTAGTTTTTCAAGAGGACGATCAGATTGAAAGTTCCGATCCAGTATGTTACCGGCCACGGCATAGGGTTGCCCATTCTTCTTACGCTTTTTCATTTTAACACGGCATTGCCACTGGTTTTTCTGCATGATACGTTGAACAGTTTTATGGTTAATACGCATTCTCCTTTTTAGTATGGCTGTGATTTTTCGATATCCAT
>NZ_JBAWSW010000040.1:0-20980 GCF_037104745.1 Bacillus sp. FJAT-53060 | reverse complement strand
TCTCTAATTCGGAAGAGTACTCGGGACCCTTTCCATAGATATATTGTTTTCCAACAGGCTGTTCGAACCTGTGTGTATCCCCAGCCTTATGCCACCTCACCCATGTCTGAACCTGCGTCTTATTCTTGATATTCAATTCCTGCATGATCTCTTTCATAGGTACACCTGCCAATCTCATTTCTACAGCCTTCTGTTTGACTTCAACTGGATAACTCACTCTTGTCCCCATAGAAAAAACACCTCCATGTTTTATTTCGGATCACAACGGTCCGTTTTCAAACTTGAAGGTGTTTTTTATTTGTCTCATCTTAGGGGGTCAGTCCCCTGGGCTGTGCTTTTCTTTACACTGCAAATACGTGACGGCCGATGCGCTCTACAATTTTACAAGAACGAATCCAATTATCTGTGGCAATTTTCGGATTGTAAAAATAAATGGCCTTTGTCGTTCTATCATCTACTTTCACAACCTGCTTCACAGCCTTAATCGAATCTTGATCTGCCTTATCATTGATACTTCCATTGGAAACTGGTTGGAAAGCATTTCGCTGATAAATAACCCCTCTGACACTGTCAGGAAAAGAGCCATGTTCTACCCGGTTTAAGACAACGCTCGCCACAGCTTTTTTTCCTTCGTACGATTCACCTTTTGCTTCAGCATGTACCAATCTAGAAAGCAAGTCCATCTCTTCATTCGTATAACGCGTTTTATTTTTTGAGCTTACCTCTTTCGTCGTTTCAGACATTACTTTTTTCTTTTGCTTCGGTTTTAAAGCCTTTTCTTCCGTTAGCGTACTTAGCATTTTGACTTTCGGCTGATGCTTCTCCTCTGAAAATGCTGGGATGTCCGTGTAATGATCATCTTGATCTATATATGAAAGCTGATGCTTAACAGATGCTTGTGCAAGTTTCTGACTTAATGTGCCTTGCTGATTTTGTATATTGTTATTGTCCATTTTCATCGCTGAGACTAGTATCAGGATGACAAAAAGAGCTGTATGAATTTTAATCAATTGCTTAATTCCTCCTTTCATCAAAGTAGGACGTAAGATACTTGTCCACTCTAACAAGAGCTTCTTTTATTTTCACGCACAAAGATTTGCATGCCTGTCCAAATTCCGTCATTAACTGGCATGTCCTAGTTGTAATACACACGAACTGGAAATGTTAGCGCTTAAAAAGGCCTCTTTTCAGCCTATAATCATCCTTATGATCCTGATTATGGGTTATTACATTTTCTTTTCATATGTATCAGGCTGGTTTGAAGCGTGACAAAAAAGCTTCTTGCTTCTTTAAGATATTCAAAAATAACATCTCCACCATGTTTGGCCATTCTGCGAAATTGTTTAAAATCATCTTGCTTTACCAAAACAGAAAGAACGAAAAGATAAAAAATCATCTCTTGAATGGTTAAACTTGCTTCTCTGTCCCATTCCGTCATGATTCAAGTATTGTGTGATTTGTTCTTCAGTCAAAAAAAACCGCTCCTTTTTTGCCATGATCAAATAATAAATATACCATTCGTATGAAAAGCGTATAATGAAAACGAAACAAAACGTCTTTATCCTTTACATTGGCATGAAAATATTGCAAAATACTTTTTAATAGGTAATGAAATCTGTTTTTAAAGGAGAGGGATCTGTTGAAGATTGCAAAAATTGGAAATGTGATCGAATTTAGAAATGGTTTAACAGGTGTAGTTGAAAAAGTGAATGAAAACTCTGTCATTGTGGATGTCACGATTATGGACAACTATAGAGATTTAGAACTAGATTCACTAACAGTCGTTAATCATAAAAACTATAAAATCATCAAAGACTCCGTACATTAATTTGAATCCTCAAATCAGACTATCGTTATAAAAAGATATACGAAGCAAAGCTGATCACATCCTATCAAAAAGGTGAAGGCTATTTCAAATACCTTTTAGTTAAAATAAAGTGATGAGATGCAGTATTAGGTCTAAAAATTCAAATCAAATGATTGTGCGTCTTGGTCAAATAGAAGATGCTGTAACTACTTTAGAAATACAGAAATCAGTTATTGCTGAATCAAAATATCACTTACATCACCTGAAGAAAACAAAAAAACCCTTTTAGAACACCAAGAATGGGTACAGAAAAGAATAGAGAACAAAAATGAGACATACATAGTTGCTGAAAAAGACGGGAAAGTAATTGGTTGGATAGCGTTTGAAAATGCATCAAATACAAAACGAACTTCTCATGTAGGTTCATTCGAGTTGATGGTTAATAAGAACTATAGAGGTTTAGGCGTAGGGGAAATGTTACTAACAGCCTTATTAGATTGGGCAGAAAAGAACCCATCAATTGAAAAGATTTGTTTAGCCGTTTTCTCTACAAATCAAAAGGCCATTTCTTTGTACAAAAAGATGGAGTGTTTTTCATTTCGTCTTAATACATCGTATGGATGAAGCATCAGTCTTTTTCGTATGAAAGGTTTGCATTTCCGCTTTTGTTTTGATGGTCGAGCATATAAAACTCTTCTCTTAGATCCATTAGCAACTTCTCTGTTTTCTCTTCTTTGTTTACAACACATACGCCTCCGTTTTTCACTCGTTGCTCCTATTTTATCTCAAGGAAAACGTGATAAGGAAAAAAAGCACGACCGCCTTTACAAACATACGTTCTGTATTGTATAATACATTTACGAGCTGATAGCCCCCAGCCGTCCTAGCAAGTTCTATTCCTATTGGTATGAGAAGAGTGACATGACTCTTCTCTTTTTTTATGTTTTCAGCCTCATATCACTCGGCATGTCTTTTCCTAAATGATTAGCGATTATTAATCGTTTCTGGATACATATCATGATTCATCATACGATACGACGCCATTTCTTCATACTTTGTCCCAGGTTTTCCGTAGTTCGTATATGGGTCAATTGAAATGCCGCCTCTTGGTGTGAATTTGCCCCATACTTCGATATACCTTGGGTCCATCAATTCAATTAGATCGTTCATGATAATATTCATACAATCCTCATGGAAGTCACCATGGTTACGGAAGCTGAACAAATATAATTTTAACGATTTACTTTCGACCATGATTTCATTGGGAATATAGCTGATATAAATCGTCGCAAAATCCGGCTGCCCTGTTTGCGGACAAAGAGATGTGAACTCTGGGCAATTGAATTTCACGAAATAATCTCTACTTGTATGTTTATTCGGGAACGTCTCAAGCACTTGTGGTGCATATTCAAATAAATAATTCGTTCCTTGGTTTCCTAGTAAAGTGACACCTTCTAATTCTTCTGGTTTTCTTGTCGTCATATCGCCTATTCCTTTCTATACGCCTCGTTTATTTCCCCACAATAACGTGTGGAGCTGTGGTAAGACTCTCACACGATTCAAGTCTGGATCTTGCGCCACTTGATCTACAAGCACTTCATATTTCTTTAATAAATGCGTTAATAAGGAAGCATCGTCAACTGTCGTCATATCATCATTTCCTACCTGTAAATAAAAAGGAAGCTCTGGGTATTTCGCATGAACATCCTTCGCATAGGCTAAATCACGATCATCAAAGATCACGACCTTCAGGCTTGCATGCTTCAGCCTGTTTCCACTTTTCAATTCATCCATGATACGTGTCAGTTTCGTAAAATCTGTTTTCATATTTGAGCTTGGCGGCTTTGGAGAAATGGTTAAATCATCTATTTTTAAAAACCAGTCCTGATACATCGTCCCTTGTGTTTCAAGCGCTGTATCGATCCCTTCTTCATGTAACAAATCAATGAGTGATTCCATTTGTTTTAAAAGCGCAGGATTCCCTCCTGAGATGGTGACATGAGAAAAAGCCTGTCCGCCTATTCTTTTCAGCTCTTTTACAATGTCTTCTGCTTGAATCCACTGAATATCGTGCTTGGCTGACCCATCCCATGTAAATGATGAATCACACCAGCTGCAAGAGTAGTCACAGCCAGCCGTTCTGACAAACATTGTTTTTTGACCAATGACCATCCCTTCTCCTTGAATGGTCGGACCAAAGATTTCTAATACAGGAATCGCTTTAGCCATTGATCTCAACTCGTTTCGGCCGGTAAATGCAATAGCTTGTTGGTGTCTCCCTGACAAAGACCTGTACACAGGTCGGTCTGTTCGCTAAAGTCGATAAATATGCCGCCACTTTGTCATGTACTGTCTTTGCGACAACCTCAGTGGTTGGCATGGCGTATGGATCGTTTGATGAAAATTCTTCATGGTCATTGAGCAAAGTGTGATCGTACTGCCCATGAATGAGCTTTTTCAGCGTACTGAAATTGACAAGAAAGCCCGATTCATCTAGTTGATCTCCCGCGATCGTGATATTGATCGTGTACGTATGACCATGTACACGACTGCATGCACCTGCATCCTCTCTTGGGATAAAATGTGCTGCAGACAGATGCATATCTTTGTTCAATTCAAATAAAAATGAATGATTCGTTTGTGGATAGATTTGAGAAAGCATTTATTTCGCCTCCTTCATTTCCATATAAGTGTCATAACCGTTTTTCCGAAGCCTACAAGCAGGACATTCCCCGCAGCCATCCGAAATGATACCATTATAGCAAGTTAACGTTTCATTTTTCACAAAGTCTAGCCCATCAAGTTCATCTGCCAGTTTCCATGTTTCTGCTTTATTCAGCCACATAAGTGGTGTATGGATAACAAATGGTTTTTCCATCGCCAAATTCACTGTGACGTTGCAAGACTTCATAAACTCATCACGGCAATCTGGGTAGCCACTAAAGTCTGTCTCACAAACACCTGTGATAATATGTCTTGCTCCGATTTGATATGCAAGAATAGATGCAAAGGATAAGAACACTAAATTTCTGCCTGGAACAAATGTCGAAGGCAGCTCTCCTTCTTTTTCCTCAATGTCAATGTCATCTCTTGTTAAAGCATTTGGTGCCAGCTGATTCAAAAGAGACATATCTAATAGATGATTCTTCACACCTAACTTGTCAGCAATTCTTTTGGCTACATCAATTTCTTCTTGATGGCGCTGGTTATAATGAAAGGTAACTGTTTCTATCTCTTCAAACTGTTGAAGTGCCCATAATAAACATGTCGTACTGTCCTGTCCGCCGCTAAAGACAACGACTGCTTTTTCATTTTTCATTTCCTGTTTCCCCCTTTGCAGATCCGTACAACCCGTATAAAGCTTCATCTGAAAGGCACCTGAAAACCCCTATTAAGAAAAGACACCTTCACATGTTAATGAGGTGTCCTAGCCATAAAAAATAAAAAATGCCACATCCAAGGATACGGCAAGTCCTTAGTTTTTTATAGAGGGTTTTGCTAGAACCTCTCCCGTCTTCACGGATTTTTGTTCAATTTTCACAGAGGATAGTGTACCATATATTTTTTATTCAGGCTATCCCTTCTTTTACCTATCAAGCGATGTAGGCACTTTTTTTAGGCAAAGAAAGAGAATAAAAAAGATACTGACATAGCCGAAAATGGGGTAAACCGTTGAAATCAGTGTACCATATCCGATTTTACTGATCCCATAGCAGCATACAAGAATAAGGGATATCGTATAGATGCTTTTCATTCGTATATACGCCCTCACTTGTCTCTCTAGCCCATATAAATTACCTATGACGGATGTAAAAACTTCGCCGAAGATGACAAATAAATAGATAAGATGAATGGAGTTTGCTACTTGATACACCACTTGGGCCATTGGAATATCATATGCCTCAAGCATATCTAATGAAGAGAGGGATAAAAAGCAAGCAAGCAAAATGAGTGTGAGCATGGTGCCCCCAAGCAATGCTCCCTTTTTAATCACAGCTTCAGATGTCATTTCATTTGCTACCGGTACTAATACAGCTTGTGACAGCGCTAAATTAAAGGCACCATATGAAATAGCAGACAAAATCCATTCGCCCTCTCCCATTTGCAGCACAAGGACGTGACTTTCACCGCTGCTAAAAATAAATGAATCAAGAAACACAATCAATGAAAAGAAAATAAGCATTGGCACTACGAGTACGTTCACACCAAATAACCCTTTTGATCCTTTAAACAGCACAACGACGCTCAGAATGATCGTTAACAAAACACCATATTCCTTCGATATGCCAAGCTGCTCCTCAAAAATGGCACCTGCGCCTGAAATCATCACTGAAGTCACGCCAAGTAAAATAAAAAACATCATTACATTAATATATTGACTAGCAGCTGCTCCAAATAAAAACCGATTCATATCTTGATATGACTCCGCTTCAATTCGTTTAGAAATGAGCATCATTTTTGCGCCAAGGCCAGTAAAAATAGCGCCGCTTATCAGGATTCCCACTAATCCAATCCAGCCAAAACGAACAAAAAATTCTACGATTTCTTTACCTGTCGCAAACCCAGCTCCGACCACTGTTCCTACATATACAAAGGCAAGCTGAAAAGCGGATTCATTTGAACGTTTCATGTGACCCCTCCGCACCCATCACTTTCGATTGTCTATTAAATATCCTATGAGACAAGTTCCTTGAAAAGAAGGACAAACCATGATTAAATGCAAAAAAGGATTTTTCATCTAGCTTTGAGCAAAACAGTTGAAAGTCAAAATAGGTCAGAGTATACTATAGTCAAAGATGGTCAAACATTAGACCATTTTATTTAACATTAATTGGTCAAATAAGGTCAAACTTTATTTTAAGGAGGTCATGGCAAATGCGTTGTCAACATTGTCAAGTAAATGAAGCAACTATTCGCCTGAATATGCAAGTGAATTCTTCCCGCAGCCAAATGGCTTTATGTGAAGACTGCTACACCTCTTTGATGGAGCAGTCAAAAATGAAAATGGGACCTAACCTGTTCGGAGGAAGTTCATTCTTCTCTCAACCAACAGGACATGCCTCAAGTCAAGAGCAGCCTAAACAAAAAGGCTTACTCGACGAGCTTGGCCGGAACTTAACTAATGGCGCACATGCTGGTCTGATTGATCCAGTCATTGGCCGTGATAAAGAAGTCGCAAGAGTCATCGAGATTTTAAATAGAAGAAATAAAAATAACCCTGTTCTCATTGGTGAACCAGGTGTAGGTAAAACAGCAATCGCCGAAGGACTTGCACTGAAAATTGCAAATGGCGATGTACCAAATAAATTAAAAAACAAACAAATCTATTTATTAGATGTTTCCTCACTTGTCGCTAACACAGGTGTACGTGGTCAATTTGAGGAACGAATGAAGCAGGTAATCAAAGAATTGCAAAGTCGTAAAAACATCATTTTGTTTGTAGATGAAATTCATCTTCTTGTAGGCGCAGGTTCTGCCGAAGGATCAATGGATGCTGGAAACATTTTAAAACCAGCCCTTGCACGAGGCGAGCTGCAGCTAGTAGGTGCGACCACGTTAAAAGAGTATCGCCAAATTGAAAAAGATGCCGCACTTGAACGACGCTTTCAGCCAGTTATCGTTGACGAGCCAACACAGGTCGAAGCAATCGAGATCTTAAAGGGAATTCAAGATAAATATGTAGCCTATCATGGTGTCACCTATTCTGACGAAGCCATTAAGGCGTGCGTTCAGTTATCTTCACAGTATATTCAAGACCGCCATTTACCGGATAAAGCCATTGATTTAATGGATGAAGCAGGTTCAAAAGCGAACCTCACCCTTGATGTAACAAGTGAAGATGAACTGACAAACCGTCTTGCGCAAATCGCCGCAGAAAAAAAAGCTGCTTTAAAAGAAGAACAATATGAAAAAGCAGCGAAGCTTCGAGATGAAGAAGAAGCGATTGAATCAAGACTTCAAAATAAAACAAATCACAAAGAACATGTCGTCACAACTGAAGACATTCAAGCCATTGTGGAAGAACAAACAGGCATCCCAGTCGGCAAACTGCTAGTAGACGAACAAACAAAATTGAAAGAAATTGACATCCGCCTAAAAGCGCGAGTCATTGGTCAAGAACATGCGGTTGAAAAAGTGGCGAAAGCTGTAAAAAGAAGCAGAGCTGGCTTAAAGGCAAAACATAGACCGACTGGCTCCTTCCTCTTCGTTGGACCAACAGGTGTCGGGAAAACCGAATTATCCAAAACGTTAGCTGAAGAATTATTCGGTTCAAAAGATGCCATCATACGTTTAGATATGAGTGAGTACATGGAGAAACATTCCGTATCCAAAATCATCGGTTCCCCTCCTGGTTATGTTGGGCATGATGAAGCTGGTCAGCTCACTGAAAAGGTCCGCAGAAAACCATATAGCATTATTTTGCTTGATGAAATCGAAAAAGCACATCCTGATGTCCAGCACATGTTCTTGCAAATCATGGAGGATGGCCGATTAACAGATAGCCAAGGTAGAACCGTCAGCTTTAAAGACACGGTCATCATCATGACAAGTAATGCAGGCAGCAATGATAAAACAGTCAAAGTCGGCTTCCAGTCTGATCAGAAAGAATCGATTGAGGAACCATTACTAATTGATTCACTCAGCACCTATTTCAAACCAGAATTTTTGAACCGTTTTGATAGCATCATTCATTTTGTCTCATTAGACAAAAACGATTTAGTTCAAATTGTTGATCTTCTGCTCAATGAGCTATCAGAGCAATTAAAAGAGCAAAATCTAACCGTTCACGTTACAAACGAAGCAAAAGCAAAAATAGCAGAGCTTGGATATCATCCTCAATTTGGTGCCCGTCCATTACGAAGAACCATTCAAGAGCACATCGAGGATCAAATGACTGAGATCTTGCTTGAAGAAGAACATCTTTCTGGTTTTACAGTTGATGTTGAACATGATGAAATTGTTGTGAAAAAAGGATAAGTACATCCTAAGGAGGATGAAAAGCTCCATCATATTGTGATGGCTAAGTTCCACCTGTAAGCTGACGCTCACCTGGCTCTTTTCTTTTACGATAAAAGAAAAGGAGGTGGATCACATGATGAACTGGAGTTATGACCTTATCAAAATCATGTATGAAGAAAAATTAAAAGAACTACTTTTAAATAAAAGCGACTCAAATTAATGAACTGGAAATTCCCTTCTATTAAAGAAGGGGTTTCTTTTTACGGTGTATAGAAAGCGGTTTCGTCAAAATTTCTTCACAGAAACTGTCTTAATTTTATATTCTGACTAAAACCCTTCTAGAACACACCGATATTAACTATAGAAAAAGATAGTTAAAGGATTTGGTGAGATAATGGACAAAACATCGTTAATTGGTATTATTTTAGCATTTATTGCACTGAGTGTCGGTATAGTTTTGAAAGGTGTGAGTCTAACCGCTCTTATCAACCCGGCGGCTATATTGATAATTATTGTCGGGACCATTGCAGCTGTTGTCATTGCATTCCCATCTAGTGAGATTAAGAAAACGCCAAAATTGTTCGGAAAAATTTTCAAAGACAGCCAGCTACCAACGATTCAAGAAATGATCCCTCTTTTTTCAAACTGGGCACAAATTGCTCGTCGTGAAGGTCTTTTAGCATTAGAAGCAAATCTTGAGGAAGTAGATGATGATTTCCTAAATAACGGCTTAAGCATGGCGGTTGATGGCCAAAGTGCAGAATTTATTCGAGACGTATTAACAGAAGAAGTCGATGCGATGTCGGAAAGACATCAGTCAGGTGCATTAATCTTTACACAAGCAGGAACATACGCACCAACTCTTGGTGTACTTGGCGCAGTTGTTGGGTTGATTGCTGCACTTGCAAACATGGGAGATATTGAACAACTAGGACACGCCATCAGTGCTGCCTTCGTTGCCACACTGCTTGGGATTTTTACTGGGTATGTTTTATGGCATCCATTTGCGAACAAGCTTAAACGTAAATCCAAAGAAGAAGTCAAACTTCGTCTTATTATGATTGAAGGCATTCTTTCTGTTCTTGAAGGGCAATCTCCAAAAGTCATTGAACAAAAACTTTCGATGTACTTACCAGCGAATGAACGTGCAAATTTTGTCATTGAAGAAGGAGAAAAACAGAATGGCTAGGAAACGTAAAAAACATGATCACGATGAACATGTAGATGAGTCTTGGCTTATCCCTTATGCCGATCTTCTGACGCTTCTTCTCGCCCTCTTCATTGTGCTCTTTGCATCTAGTTCCATTGATGCTGCAAAATATGAACAGATGGCCAAGTCTTTTAATGTTGTCTTTACTGGTGGTACTGGTGTTATGGATCAATCAAGCATGCAAAGCACTGAGGAAACCGAAAACAGTAATCAAATCAAGAAATCAGCAGAGGAAGATGAAGAAGCCAAAGCGAAAGCCCGAGATCACGCGGTACTCACAAAGGTAAAAAAACAAGTGGATTCATTCATTGCAAATAAAAACCTTGAGTCTAAACTTGAAACAAAGCTCACAGATGAAGGTTTGCTTATTACAATTGAAGACAGTATTTTCTTTGATTCTGGCCGAGCGGTCATTCGTCCACAAGATGTCCCGTTAGCAAAAGAAATTTCAAAGCTGCTCGTCATTAACCCCGCACATGACATTGTCATTAGCGGACATACAGATAATGTACCCATCAGAAATTCAGAATTTAAATCCAACTGGTATTTAAGCGCCATTCGTGCTGTCAACTTCTTAAATATTCTACTAGAGAACAGCAACCTAGACCAAGAGAATTTTAGTACAAAAGGGTACGGTGAATTTAAGCCGATTACCTCAAACAATACAGCGGAAGGCAGAAGTAAAAACAGACGCGTAGAAGTACTCATTTTACCAATTGAGAAAAAAGGGAAATAAAAAAGGAAGCCAGTGGCTTCTTTTTTATATGTTTATTCTTTATGATCATATAAATGTTTTGCACGCAGTCCCACATGTTTGAGCATATCAATACAGGCATCCTGCTCTTCTTCACTTAGCACACTAATCATCTCATGGATTTCTTTCGCATGATCTGGGAAGATGTCATCAAGCAAAGCTCGTCCTTGTTCCGTAATATGTGCAAATGTCACCCTGCGGTCATCCGCACAATCCTTACGACTTAGAAGTTCTTTTTTCTCCAATTTATCGACCACATATGTGATACTTCCGCTTGCTAGTAGAATCTTATCGCCAATATGCTGTAGCGGCTGATCACCTTTATGATATAGCAATTCTAGTACAGCAAATTCAGTCGGATTCAGACCGTGCTTAACTATATGTTTGTTCATGTGATGATTAATTGAACGATAGGCACGTGATAATACAATAAATAATTTCAAAGATTTCTCAACATTAAGATTTTCCATTCTTTATCATCCTTTATAAAATGCACCCCACTAATGTGACATTAATAAAGAATAAGTAAAATGTCAACATCTTGATTCTTTATTAGCATGAAAATGAGACCAGAACGAATCACCTAATTTTTTAAAAATTACACAAGTGATCGTAATATAGATAGTTTCAATGCTATAATAAGTCTATTAGGTAAAACGTTGGAGCGATGAATGATGAGAATACTGAAAGGGTTTTGGAAGAAGGTCAGACTATACCTTATTTTGGTGATGATTCCAACCCTAATCATTAGTTATTTTATCTACGAAAAAGAAACGGAAAAAATTGATTTAAAAAACAAACAAACCGCTACAATTATGTTAAATATTCACAAAAACCAAATGAATTATTTAATTAGTGAAACAGAAGCGAGATTATCATCCCTTTCCATGGGATTTGACCAGCCATTGGAAACGAAAAAAGTAAAGAACATCCTAGATAAAATTTATAAACAAGAACCTCGTTTTTCAGGCTTGTATCTCCTAGACAAAAAAGGAAATGTAACAGCAAGCACCACACCGTTAAAGGAAAAAATCAATCTATCCTTCAGAGATTATTTTAAGCGCATTCAAGTGACAAAGCAGACCGTGATCACGGATAACTATGTGAGTAGAATTACAAAACAGCGGATTCTCTCCATTTGTGTACCAGTTTTGGATGAAAACGAACAAGTCACAAATGTGCTAGTCGCAGCCATTCAAATTGATTATTTAAAAAACATTATGAATGTATTGAATCCAGAGCTTCATTTTAAGATGCTGAACCAGAATGGCCATGTTGTGTTTACAAGTGGACCGCAGCCAGCATCAGAAAAAGGCAGCACCGTGTCTACATATTTAGATGAAAACAGCTGGAAGCTAGAGGTTTATCCTCAGCGTGCTACAACAAGTGAAGTGCTGTCTGTTATGTTGTTTCCCTTATCCAGTGCATTTATTTTATTAAATATTCTATTCACACTTGTCCAATATATCATTTTAAGAAGGCAAACCCAGCAGGAGCGTCATCAAAATGAAGCGCAAAAGCTTGAATTGATTGGAACACTCGCAGCAAGTACGGCGCACGAAATCCGCAACCCATTAACAGGCATCAGCGGATTTATACAGCTACTGCAAAAGAAGTATCATTCAGAAGAAGATCAGCTCTATTTTTCTGTTATAGAGGAAGAAATTAAACGGATTAACCAAATAGTCAGTGAGTTTCTTGTGTTAGGAAAACCAACTGCAGAAAAATGGCAGAATAATTCGGTGAAAGAAATTGTGAGTGAAATTATGCCGATCGTTTTCTCTGAGGCTAACCTTTATAATGTCGAGGTTGATTTGCAAATCAATACAATTCAAGATGTTGGTGTATATTGCACGAAGGATCACATTAAACAAGTCGTATTAAATGTAGCAAAAAATTCTCTAGAAGCTATGCCAAATGGCGGTCATTTGAAGATTGTGATTGAAGCTGAGAAAGAACATGTCATCATTAAAGTGAAAGATACGGGTGAAGGCATTCCAGAAGAGATGCTAAAGCATATCTTCCAGCCATTTATTACGTCGAAGGAAAAAGGAACCGGCCTTGGGCTTGTCGTGTGTAAGCGAATCATTTCGATGTATGGCGGGACAATCGATATTCATAGCGAAGTGAATAAAGGAACAACGGTTATGATCATTCTCCCTTCCGCTCAATCCTTTTAGCTGAAGCATACAGCCGGTTTTGCTTATGCAAGACCGGTTTTTTCATGTCAGTAAGAGGGACGATTCACAGATAAGAGACTCATTTGGGACACAAGATCATGAAAGGAGGTAACAGAATGTTTCTCATGAAAAAGAAGATGCTGGTACTCATTCATCAGATTGTCCAGTTCTTGACTGTATTTGATTGTCGTCTCACCAGTATACCCTTCCACTTGAGCAGCTTCTACCATCTGTTTTCTCTTCTCATCAATTGACATTAGCAACTGTTCTTTCCTTACATACATATTCATTATCTCAGCTCCCGCAATGAATTCATCTGCTACTCTCTAAATTTCCGACACCAAAATTATACCTTATTTGTAAATTAAATAAAATGTGCTTATTTTATTTAATTTTTTACAGCCAAAGAACTTTTACCCAAACATATCTGGGTAAACTTCAAATTTGAACAGGCAGGACTGACATATTGGATTAAACAGAATTTTATCCTATGCAAAAGATCAATATCAACTATTTTCTTTCTCATTTTATACCTAATTTCCTAAAAAAGCAGATTAAGAGATCACGTCTTGCGCTTTGTATATGTCTCGAATTTCCTTTTGCAAAACAGCCAAAATTACTTATTTTTATTGTTATGTTAAATTATACTTTTATGATAACTGATTTAGTAGTTTTTCAATATCCCAATGTTCATAAATAACCCCTTGCTTTTCTAAATAAACTGCCGCCTCTTGTTCGTTCTCAAGTAATGTGTTCTCGCATCAGCTCCAATCGGCCTTCCTTGCTCGACCTTTAAAATCGAAGGTTCTACCAGCTAAATTGACTGCATATAACGTGCGAACCCTTTCTCTTCATATGTTTTTTTTTAAATAGTCAGACTTCTTTTAAATCTGCCGAAAAGTCTATACCGACAAGCTTTATTTTTTCTATCTAGTGAAAGTTTTCCAAAAATCGACGTTAAAACGGCGGGTATGTCAGCTGAAAAGTTGCCTCAGGGCAAGCAATTTTCACCTCTAATTGATAAAGGCCATTTTCACCCGATCGTTAATCCAAACGCGATATGCTCCGCTTTTCGGTCAATTTGTTCATCCGCTCGGTGTGTTTGTACATATGTTGCTGTAATTCACTCACTAGGAATCCCCTTTTCGATTGCTTCCTGCTTATGTCAATAAAAAAACCTCTTTAAGTGCTTGGTCAGCACCTTAAAGAGGTTTCGTCTCATTCATCCGAATCTTATCTCTCAGCGCTTGCTGCAAGAATTAGCACCATGCTTCATGGAAGTCAGTTGCCGGGCTTTATTAGGCTAGTCCCTCTGCCTATGCTTAATAAGAATATTCAATTTTCTTAAATATTGGCTGAATTATCGCACCATTTTTTTACGTTGACAATGACTTTTTTTCAAACAACTGCAATGAAGCGATTCGATCAGCAGCTTCTTTTAACCGCTCCTCACTTGTTAAAAGGCCTACTCTGACGTAGCCTTCACCGTGTGTACCAAAGCCATTCCCCGGCGCAACGACTACATGCGCTTTCTCTAATAATAAGTCAGAAAAAGATTCAGATGTATACCCATCAGGCACTTTTAACCAAGCAAAAAACGACCCCTTCGGTACACATACGTCCCAGCCAATCTCCTTGCATAGAGCGATCCACGTATTACGTCTTTTCTCATATCGATCATTTTGCACCTTTACGCACGTTTGATCACCTAAAAGTGCTTCTGCTGCTGCATCTTGTGTCGCTTTAAAAAGTGACACAAACAGATGCTCCTGATAAAGCTCAATGGCTTCAATCACAGACGGATTACCTGCAGCAAAACCTACTCTCCAGCCTGCCATATTAAATGTTTTAGACAATGTAAAAATTTCGATTCCTGTCTCTTTCGCTCCTTCTACTTGCAAGAAGCTGATAGGCTTTTCACCATCAAATCCAATACCGCCATATGCGAAATCATGAACAACACACATCCTGTAATCTTTCGCAAAAGTAACAGTTTCTTCAAAAAATGCACGACTTGCAGTGGCGCCAGTCGGATTGTTTGGATAATTTAAGTACATCAATTTTGCCTTTTTCTTATCATCCTCTGACAATAGATTGTAATCAGGTAAAAATTGATGTTTTTCAAGCAGAGGCATGGTGACCATGTTGGCTCCAGCAAGCACGGCACCTGACCAATAATCAGGATAACCAGGGTCCGGAACAAGTAGCGTATCATTAGGATTCAGTAAGCATTGTGGCAGCTCAACAAGTCCCGCTTTCCCGCCAAATAAAATCGCAATCTCCGTCATTGGGTCAAGCGTGACGCCATATTCTCTTTCATAAAAGACAGCGGCGGCTTTTTTTAATTTTGCTGTTCCACGGAATGAGGAGTATTGATGATTTTCAGGCTTTGCTACAGCTTCCTGCATGGCTTTCACAATATGTGACGGGGTTGGCTGATCAGGATTTCCCTGGCCTAAATTAATCACATCTACCCCTTCCTGCACTTTTTTCTGTACCTTTTGGACAAGCGCTGCAAAAAACTGTTTCGGTAAATGTTTCAACACATCTGATTGTTGAAATTCCATCTCTTCACCTTCTATTCAAGTTACTTGACAATACACTCACTGTAATAGATTGTTTTATGAATTGTAAAGCCATTTCGGAAAAAAGATTGACATGTAAAGAGCAGCTCTGATAATATCTTGAATTAAGAAATACATGCAGACATGAAACAATTACATAATTGATTTCTCTTATCGAGAGTTGGGCGAGGGATTTGGCCTTTTGACCCCAACAGCAACCGACCGTTAATACCACTGTGAAGTGGGGCGCAGCAAGTAAAGCGCCAAGACAATTGTCTTATAGGGCACGGTGCTAATTCCATCAGTCGTATGTGCTGAGAGATAAGAGAGGCTTAGAGTATACACGCCATCAAGCCTCTTTCTCTCAAGAGAAAGAGGCTTTTTTATATGATTTGGAGGGGAAGTAATTGGTTACACTTACGGCATCATATGAAGAATTAACAGAGAGTTCGGCAGTTGCACTAGCAATTAGACTTGGATTAATCCAAGAAAGCAGTCATTTGACATGTACCGAAATTGGTGACGGGAATTTAAATTACGTCTTTCATATTTTTGATCACAAACACGAAAAAGGGCTGATTATGAAGCAAGCTTTGCCCTATGCAAAGGTTGTCGGGGAGAGCTGGCCTCTTACATTAGACCGTGCAAGAATTGAAAGTGCTGCACTGATCAAGCAGTCAGAGTTTGCGCCGCACTTCGTGCCAGTAGTTTATTATTCCGATACTGCTCTTGCTGTGACAGCAATGGAAGATCTATCACACTTAGAAATCGTCAGAAAAGGGCTAATTGCCGGAAAACATTATCCGCATTTATCCCGTCATGTCGGAGAGTTTTTAGGCAAAACACTATTTTACACATCTGATTTTGTTACGAATCCTAAAATCAAAAAACAATTCGTAAAGCTGTTTACCAATCCTGATTTATGTGACATCACTGAAAAGCTTGTCTTCACAGACCCTTTCTTTGATAGCGAAACAAATGACTTCGAAGAGGAATTAAGAGAAGATGCGAAAGCGCTGTGGGCTGATGTTGAACTGCAAGTTAAAGCAGCAGAGCTGAAGCGCATCTTCTTAACCTCAACTGAAACACTTGTTCATGGAGATCTTCATACAGGCAGTATTTTTACAAGTGAAAGTGAAACAAAGATTATTGATCCAGAATTCGCTTTTTATGGCCCTTTTGGATTTGATATCGGTCACTTTATTGCTAATCTACTCTTGAATGCTTTATCTCGTGAGAATGAACAAGAACAGCAGCCTCTTTTTAACCATGTTGTCAATGTATGGGCTACATTCAAAGAAGTGTTCACAAAAGCTTGGAAAGAAGACAGCATTGAAGCGTTCAGTGGATCAAACAGCTTTTTAGACACAACCTTTGACCGTATTTTAAAAGAAGCGACAGGCTTTGCTGGCTGTGAGCTTGTTCGACGAACAATTGGTTTTGCTCATGCGGCTGATCTTGATACGATTCCATCAACATCTAGAAGGCTTCAGAAGAAAAAAGGAGCTCTGGCCCTCGGAAAAACATTCATCAAACAATACCTTGCAGTGGAAACTGCGTCTGACCTCGTCGCATTATTCCAGCAATCTGTAAAGGAGTGACGGGTTTTGTCTAAAGAATTTGAAGTTCTTCGTTCCGTCGATTGGGAAAACCGAATTAAAATTTCTGAATCAACAAATATGACCGGCTGGAAACTGTGTTTGAGCACTTATATACAAAAGAAGATGTCTATTATGCAATCGTGACATTAAAAGTGTGCGGAGCACCTGCTATTGGCATTACAAAAGCTTTCAGGCTGGCACTCAGTGCCCAAGAGATTAAAACAGAAGAGATTGATGTCTTTAAAAAAGTAGTAGCTCGACTAAAGGAATATTTATATCGTGCTCGTCCAACAGCCGTTAATCTTGCCTGGGCATTAGATACCGTTTCAGCGAATAAAAATGCAAATTCCATTTTTTGTGGCAGCACCGCTTTCGACCTTTGATGTTATTCTTCATCATCTCATTTCATGTATGATTACAAAGAAAGGAATCATCACTTCGCATTATACAGAGGAGATCTATGCTCTTTTCACGGAAAGCATCGCACTCTAATATAAAAAAGCGACATGTTCTTGTCATTTAAGAGCACCATGCTCTTTTGTTTCGATCGTTTTAGCTAATATTTCTTTCTTCTGTTCCTCCGTCAAGACGTTCATTTTGACACATAGTGACGTCACGGCATACATTTTATCTTTTTTTCCCAAAAACATCCTAGCATCCCTCCTTTTTCCCTCAACCAACTTTTTTAGCTTAATAAAAGGATATGTCGCTTGTCAAACATTTGGAACAGGTCAATCGATTTATTTTTTAACAAAAGGGATGCCTTCTAATTCAAGCAGAACTGCTTTCATATCCGTCTTCGTTCCTGCATAGCCTGTCAATGACCGGTCTTTACCAATAACCCGGTGACACGGAATAAAAATAGGCAATGCATTTCGCCGATTGGCTTGTCCTACAGCTCTGACAGCCTTTGGATTGCCGATCTCTTCTGCAATATCTGCATAGCTTCTTGATTCACCATACGGAATAGCAGAAAGTGCCTCCCATATTTGCTCTTGAAACGAAGAGCCTGATTGCTTGAGAGGAAGATCGAATACTTTACGATGACCGTGAAAATACTCATGAAGCTGTTTTTTCGCTTCTCGTAATACAGACGTATCTTCTTTTTTTAGATGGGCTACCTGCTTTTTTGTCATAAACGGCTCATCATCAAACATTACTTCGACGATGAAACCGTCTTTTTCTAGTATGTATATTTCCCCGACTGGTGCGCTATAGACTGTATAATACACATTAAAGCTCTCCTTCTTGTCTTTGTTGTCTCAGTGGTAAAGTGAGGTGGAAAACTGTTCCTACTCCTTCCTCACTCTCAACCTCAATGGTTCCTTGATGCTCCTCAATAATTTTATAACTGACCATTAAACCAAGTCCAGTTCCTCTTTCTTTCGTTGTATAAAATGGTTCGCCGAGACGCTTTAGTTTATCCTCTGTCATTCCGCATCCTTCATCACGCAGTGAGATGACAATATGCTCGTCGCCCTTCCGCTGAATACTCACGTATACATTTCCTTTCTGCGGCATCACTTCAATCGCATTTTTTAAAATGTTAATAAAGACCTGCTTTAATTGATTTTGTTCACAGTAGATAAGCGGAATCTCATCCAATACATTCAGGTGCATTTGGACATTGCCAAGATTGGCCTGGGCGTGCAAAAGATCCATCGTGTCTTTCACAATTTGCACCACATTTTTTTCTTCATACACAATGGCTTGCGGCTTCGCTAAAATCAAAAATTCTGTAATGATGGATTCAATTCTTTTTAGCTCTGATGTGATGACATTGAAATAGAGAGAATACTCCCCTTCAATATTTCCTTTCAACAGCTGAATGAAACCTTTTAATGCCGTCATCGGATTTCTAATTTCATGGGCAATTCCAGCAGCAAGCTCTCCGACCACATGAAGTGTATCTGATTTTCTCACCCGCTCCTCTAATTCTTTCCGCTCTGTCACATCTCTAAAGATCGCCAGATTCATGTTATGAATAATGTTGCGTTTAAAGGAGAACTCCAGTATGCGCTGATCTGGATGGTTCAGCACAAACGGAACTTCGTTGTCCATCTCATCTAATGACATCGTCTGAGCTGGCTGAGCCAATTTTTCGATCTGATATGGCGCAAGAATATGGAAAAGGCTCATTTCAGTTAAATGATCATCCTTCAGTCCAAGAAGCTCGCTCGCAGAGGGATTGACATCAATCATGCGGTATTGATTATCAAAAAGGACAATGCCATCCATTGACCCATTAAATACTTTACGGAATTTGAGCTCACTTTCGCGCAGCTCCTGCTCCATTCGCTTTCTATCACTAACATTACGTAAAATGGTTAAATGCTGACCCTCAAATACCGCATGCTTCGATGTAAATTCTAGCTCTTTGAATTGACCGTTTGCCATTCTAAACAATAGTTCTTCTCTTATTTCATGATTTCTCATATATTGTCTTATTGTTGGTCGATATCTCTTATCAGATTTGACTAGAAAATCCGTTAATTTCTTACCTATCAGCTGATGCATCGGTAATTCAAATATTCGGCAGGCTGATTGATTCGCTCTCACAATCTCCCCATCGTCCGCCCATATGATGATGGCATCCATCGCATTTTCAAATATTTCTCTAAAGCGTTCTTCACTTTTTAACAGCTTCTCTTCCATTAATCTTTTTTCTGTAATATCCCGCATGATGGACATATAAAAACCGCTCATGACATTTGATGTAATGGTCAGTTCGAATAATTTGTGCTGACCAGATTGAAGGGTCACGGGAAGCTCCCCCTTTGCTTTCCCCGTTTCTTTTAGTGACGTTAAAAGGTGATGCAAGGCAGGAAGATTTTCTTCTTCAACAAATTCATTTAAATAACGATCTGTTAAATCTGTCTTTTGAAGCTCGAAGCTTTGACAAAAAGAGTGATTTGCGTCAATCATGCAGCCATCCTGATCAAAAATGACCATACCATCAATTGCTCGGTCAAATAAATCTTTGAACAGCTGCTCATTCATGGAGCGTTCTCGTTCTAAAATTTTCTTTGACGAGATATCTCGCATGATCACAATATATTGTTCATTCACTATGTCATGCTCTGCGACAAATTCAATATATTTTGTCTCCCTATTTTCAAGCTGAATGGAGATTTCTCTTTTCAATGTTCCTTCTCGGAAAAAAATCTCGAGTGAGCAATCAATTTTATTTTTCGGGATGCCGTATAGGAAATCTAGAACGGATTTATTGAGGAGGTCTTCTTTCGGTGTCTGTACAAGCGTGCATGTCGCTTCATTGGCTTGAATAATGTTGAGGTGCTGATCAAATATAAAAATGGCATCTAACGTCTTATTTAAAAGCCTTTTCTGCTGCATCAACTCAGTTCGCAAATATTCATTCTCTTTTGCTAGTTTTCTGGTATCTTCCGCAGCGGTTACTTGCTTGCCATTGAGCGTTTCAGTCATTCTCTTACACCCCTTTTCCAGCCTCATTCCTCTACAATATTTCTACAATATTTTCATTGTTCCTTCATTCGACTCATAAAAAAAGATAACTTTTTATTTCATTTGGATGACACGATTGTATAATGAATCTCTTTTCTTACCCGTCTTTACAACCGTTCTACAATTTCACATCAAATAGCGAAATGAGCCAAAATCTATTTTAAAATGGGGCAAATGAGGTGAAGTGCACCCCAAATATTAGACACAGTCTAACATTTGGAGGTGCTTTTCTTTGGCTAAATTTACAATTGAAGATAAAATCAAAGCGGTAAAACGATACCTCATTGACCGTGAGAGCTTGCTTAGAATTGCAAAACAGATTGGCGTGAACAAAAGTATACTTCAATATTGGGTCAGAAAGTATCAATATCATGGCGAAAAAGCTTTTTCAAAGTCATATACAAATTATCCAGTCCGATAT